>CAZDNN010000040.1:0-20471 GCA_964506385.1 uncultured Planctomycetota bacterium | reverse complement strand
ACGAGCACATCCGCGAGCAGATGATCAGAGTCATCGCGGTCATCAAGAGCGCGTGGCCCGAGGCGCGTATCTACTCGAGCACGTGGCGACACTGCCCGGAGTGGGACGGCCATCTCACCGTGTGGGGCGTCGGCCAGTATGGCTGCTTCCCCGTCGAGACGATGGCCGAGCGCAGGAAGGCCGGTGACCGCATCTGGCTCACCACCGACGGCCAGATGTGCACCGACACCCCCTACCTCGCCTGCGAGCGGCTCCTGCCCTGGTACTGCTGGAAGTACGGCGCCGAGGCATACGAGTTCTGGGGCGTCAACTGGTATACCTACAATCCCTGGGACTACGGCTGGCACCGCTACATCCGCCAGAGCAGCGACGGGGTGACCTGGTTCTACGTCCGCTACCCCAACGGCGACGGCTACCTCGCCTACCCTGGCGAGCCGATCGGCCATGACGGCCCGGTCAGCAGCATCCGTCTCGCCCAGGCCCGCGAGGGCATCGAGGACCACGAATACCTCGTCCTCCTCGACCAGCTCATCGCCAGGGCCAAGGCGGCCGGGCTCAGCACGCGGAGCGCCGAGCGCGCCCGCGACGAGGCCAGGACCCTGGTGGACATCCCAAACGCCGGCGGCCGCTACTCCACCCGCATCCTGCCGAATCCCGACCTGGTGCAGAAGCATCGGGAGGCGGTGGCCGACGCCATCGAGCGGCTCAGCCGGCGATTGAGGTGAGAGGCAAGTGCGCAGGGGACTTCGGACTTGACAAAGAAGGCGCCTTACGATAGCATATACATAGTAAGGTGAGGATAGAAGGGGAATGCCATGGCCGCCATACGGATCACCGCAAAGCGACAGGCGACGTTTCCCCGCGCGGTCTGTGACGAGATGGGGGTGGAGCCCGGGGACAGGCTGATGCTGGAGCGCCGGGAGATCGATGGCGAGCGCGTGTGGGTGCTGCGCCCGGAGCCGGCCTCTGAGCCCACCTGGTTCGCGTGCCTGCGCTCCTACGCGCGCGGCAAGCGCCACTCCATGGGCGCGATCCGCAGAAGCATCCTGGAGGCCAGGAAACGTGACGACCGATGACGGCGATCCCGCAGTGGGCCTCGACACGTCGGTGGTGCTCCGGCTGCTGACGGGAGAGCCGCCGAGGCAGGCCGACCGGGCGATGGAACTGGTCGGAGAGCTTCGGCAGGCAGATCGGCCCGTGCTCGTCTCCGACCTCGTGGTCGCCGAAGCGTACTACGCCCTGCACGCTCACTACGATGTCCCGAAGCGGAAGGCGCTGGCCGCTCTGCTCGACCTGCTCGAGTCCGAACTCGTTGCCCCTGAGCCTGGGGGCTGTTCGCTGGCAACGCTCAGGACAGCCGTCTCGGCCTCGGCGAGGCCAGGGTTCGTGGACCGCCTGCTCCACGCTCAGTACAGGCGGGGCCAGGCTCAAGTCGCTTCTTTCGAGCGCGCCTTCGGCAGACTCGACGGCGCCCTGGTGCTCAAGGCATGAACCGTCGTCGGCTCGGCCGGAGCCTCGCCCTCCCATACCAGGCCGACGCGACAGGGTTGGAGGAGTCTCTGATGGCCAAGCGAATCGTCCTGGTGGGTGCCATTCTCGGTCTCGCGGCTACAGCGGTCGCCGGCGAGAGGCCACTCAGGGTGTGCATGCTCTCGGGGGCGTGGGAGTATGAGTCGCACAAGTCGCTGCCGATACTGAAGGAGTTCCTGGAGAAAAGCTTCAATGTGAAGTGCACCATCGTGCAGGCCGAGCGCAAGCAGGGCGACAACGTGCCCGGGATGGAGGCCCTCGACGACGCCGACGTGATGGTGGTGTTCATGCGGCGGCAGAGGCTCAAGGGCGAGCAGCTCGAGCGGTTCAAGGCATGGTGCGAGAAGGGCAAGCCCATCGTCGGCATCCGCACGGCCAGCCACGCGGTGCAGACGTGGCTGGACTTCGACAAGCTGGTGCTCGGCGGGAACTACCGCGGGCACTACGGCAAGGGCACGTGCACGGTGACGCTCACCGACGAGGGCAAGAAGCACCCCATCCTCAAGGGCGTCGAGCCCTTCGAGAGCCGGGGCAGCCTCTACAAGAACACGGGCCTCAAGGCGACCAACATCCTGATGTTCGGCGAGGCCGGCGGGCATCACGAGCCGGTGGCCTGGACGCACACCTACAAGGGCGGCCGCATCTTCTACACCAGCCTCGGCCACCAGGGCGATTTCAAGAACGAGCACTTCCTGCGCCTGCTCACCAACGCCATCTTCTGGGTCGCCGAGCGCGAACCGGGGAAGGCCCCCAAGTAGCCCCTCTTGTATGGGAGGGCGAGGCTCCTGCCGAGCCGATACCCGAGGGCCATGGGATGCGCGGCTCGGCGGGAGCCTCGCCCCCCCATGGGGCTCAGGCGAGTTGTGCTCTCAGGGTGTCGGAGACGGCGCGGCAGAGCTCGAAGTTGGGGCGCGCGGTCTCGGGCGGCCGGGTGCCGAGGCCGCAGGAGGGGGTGATGAGGCTCTGGCGGAGGACGATGGAGCGGTCGATGCCGTAGCCGACCAGCTTGTCGATCGCGGCGTTGAGGCGGGCGAGCAGGTCGTCGGCGCTCGTCGCCGCCAGGTCGTCGGGGTCGGTGGGCACGATTCCCCAGGCGATGTTCCCGCCGCGACCGAGGAAGTGCACGAGCTCGTCGCGATAGGTGAGGAAGCCGGTGGCGTAGCCGAAGGCGTCGAACGAGATGATGTCGACCGAGCTGTTGAGGAAGATCGTCCAGTCGGTGTTGGCGCAGCAGTGGGTGCCCTTGACCTCCGCGGCGGCATAGACCTCCTCGATGACCTCGCGCGGCTGCTCGGCGCGCGTCCAGGCGAAGAAGGGCGTGCCGAAGGACGCGAGGAACGGCTCGTCCACGAAGAGCACTGGCTTCGCCCCGGCGGCCTCGATCTGGCGGGCCATCCAGCGCGCCTTGAGCGCGATGTGCTTGACGATCACCTCGCGCAGCACCTCGCTGTAGAGCGCAGGGTTCCCCTCCTCATCGACCAGGCTCATGGCCACGGTTACCGGCCCCGAAACCTGGCTCTTCGCCTCGGCGACGCCCTCGGCGCGGATGCGGTCAAGGAAGGGCTCGAGCGCGGCGCAGCACTCCGCCGACCACGCGCCCGAATCGTCCGTCGGCTCCTCCGCCTCGGCGAACAGCTTGTCCACGCCGAGGAAGAACGCCTCGTCCTGCACCATCGTCCAGGTGCCGTCGCGCTGCTGTGCGCCGGGCAGCCCGTCGTACATCTGCTCGTTCATCCCCTCGCTGCGGGACCGCTTCGAGAGCTGCGGCACGAAGGGCAGCTCAGGCGCGAACTCGAACACCATCCCCAGCGCCTCGTCTACGCTCGGGCAGGCGAAGCTCCCGATCCCAGTCACGCGACAACGGCCTTCGAAGGGCATGGGCCTTGGCTCCTCAGTCCCAGACATAGCGCTCGTCGTACTCGACCTCGTACTTGCGCAGCAGGGCGCGGAATTCGTCCTGGAACGTTCCTGTCGTGTGGTGCTTGACCTGCTCGGCGATGTAGCGCGTGAGGCGGTTGACTTGTGACTGGCTGATCGAGAACGCCCCGTAGCCCGCCTGCCAGGCGAATTGCTCGTACTTCCTGCCCTTGGTCTTGGCCCACTTCGAGGAGTCCGCCTTCACCGTCTGCACGACGTCGGCGACCGTCGTGGTGCGCGACAGCGAGAAGAGAATGTGCACGTGGTCGGCCGTGCCGCCGACGCGCAGAGCAGGACAGCCGCAGGTCTTGCAGGCTGTAGAGAGGTACCGATGGAGTTCGTCGCTGATGCCCTCGTCGATGAGGGGGCGGCGATCCTTCGTGCTGAAGACGAGATGCACCAGGATGTTGGCCAGTGACTGGGGCATGGGTTCCTTTCCTCTCGACCGGGGTGGTTAGTACGCCCTTACAGGGCTGGCCCGTCCGCGCGGCCCGGTTCCCAGGGCTTCGCCCTGGGCTTTCTCAGTACGCCCTGTCAGGGCGTGTGCAGACTCGCCGTTGGGCTGCGTGGTCCTGGGCCGGGCGACGACTCCTCGATGGCTGTCCGGCTCCATGGCCCCGAAGGGGCGTACTGAGACAGCTCCCTCCTCGCGGCCGGGTTAGTACGCCCTTACAGGGCTGATGGCTTCGCACGGCTGGGTTCCCAGGGCTTCGCCCTGGGCTTTCTCAGTACGCCCTGTCAGGGCTGGTCCAGGCGCAGTCCATGGTACAGGAGGTTCGATGCGACGCGCAAGCCTTGTACCGATGGCGGTCCAGGCGCGGCCGGTGACGATGCCGTCGGCCCCGAAGCGCGAGCCGATCCTGACGCATCGCCGTTGGGCGGCATGGTCCCTGGCCGGGCGACGACTCCTCGATGGCCGTCCGCCTCCGTCGCCCCGAAGGGGGCGTACTGAGATAGCCCAGGGCGAAGCCCTGGGAAACGTGTGGCACCAGATACGACAGCCCTGAAAGGGCGTACTACACGGTCATACCGCCGGCGGGCCTCACAGCGTGGGGAAGACGTAGGGCTTGCGGGGCTCGCGGCGGACGAGGGCGTTGGCGGCATCGTCGCCGGGGAAGGTCTCGGTCTTGGGGTCGTAGGCGAGCTGGCGGCGGCCGACGCGGTAGGAGATGTTGGCGAGGTGGCTGAGCGCGGCGCTCAGGTGGCCGTGCTCGACGTCGGCGTTGGGGCGCTTGCGGCTGCGGATGCAGTCGGCCCAGTTGGCCAGATGCTCGGTGTGGGCCTGGCGGCCGAACTCCTGGGCGACGACCTTCCCTCCGCTCGTGAAGACCTGCCAGCCGCCGCCGTGGCGGCCGAGCACCATCTGCTGCGTCGTGCCGTAGAGCTCGATCCGCGTGGCACACTGCGGCCAGTGGGGGAAGCGGTCGGCGTCGCGGATGCCGCCGGGGATCTTGGCCATGTACCGCGCGTACTGCGTGTTCTCGATCGTCATCACGCAGTCGCCGAAGTCGAAGCTCGCGATCTGGGTGTCGGGCACTTCGCGGTCGTCGTCGTGGGCGAGGTTGCCGCCGTAGCAGGCGACGCTGGTCGGCGCGTCCTTGCCGATGAGCCATCGGGCGATGTCGATCTGGTGGCTGGCGTCGTTGCCCATGTCGCCGCCGCAGTAGTCCCACAGGTAGTACCACCCGCCGTGGAAGCGTCGTGCGTTGAAGGGGCGGATCGGGGCGGGGCCGAGCCACAGGTCGTAGTTCCTGGGCGCGGTGCTGGGCTTGGCGAATCGGAAGGGGCCGCCGCTCTTGAGGTTGTAGACCTTGCAGAGCGGGACCCTGCCGAGCTTGCCGCCGCGGACGTAGTCCACGGCCTTCTGGACGTAGGGCGCACTGCGGTTCTGGGTGCCGACCTGGACGACGCGGCCGAACTTCCTCGCCGCCTTCACCATCTGCCGCCCCTCCCAGATGCTGTAGGAGGCCGGCTTCTCGACATAGACGTCCTTGCCCGCCTGGCAGGCGAGCACGGTGGCGAGCGCGTGCCAGTGGTCGGGGGTGGCGACGATGACGCAGTGGAAGCTCTTGTCGTCGAGGATGGTGCGGAAGTCGGCCACCGCCTTCGGCGGCTTGCCGCCCTCCGGCGTCAGGGCCTTGACGCGGCTGTTGGCGCGCCCCTCGTCGGGGTCGCACAGGTAGGCGCACTCGACATCGGGCCGCGAGGCGAACAGCCCTGCGAGCCCTCGCCCCCGCCCTCCGCAGCCGATGAGGCCGAAGCGAATGCGATCGCTCGGCGCGGCGCCCGCGCGGCCGATGGCGAAGGCGCCCCCTGCGGCGACGGCGGCGTTCAGGAATCGACGGCGGCTCAGTGGCTTCATCGGCAGGCCCTCCAGGGGGTTGCGGTGTCTGCTCACAGCGTAGTGGCGCGGGGCGGGCAAGTCAACACGGTGAGCCACGTGTCGGGCGTGCGCCCCGGCGCGTCGCGCGCCCTGCGTTGACCGGGCGGGGGCCTCGCCTATAATGGCGGCGCAGGAGACGACGGATGAAGCGACGTCTGCGGCTTGTGATCCTCCCGTGCCTGATGGCGGTCGGCGCCTTTGCGGCGGCGGCAACGACGGCGTCGCTGCACGGCTGGCGATCGGCGGATGGATACCGCGGCTGGCGGGCGGGGGAGGGGCGGCTGGTGTTCGATCGGCGGGGCGAGGGGTCGCTGATCGCGGCCGAGAAGATGTGGGATCGGCGCGGGCGGGTGACGATCCGCGTGCGCGAGAGCTACGGGCCGTGGGCGCGGCTGGAGGTGCGGCTGCGGGCGAGCGGCGACGAGCGGAGCTACGCCGCCATCGCTGTCGAGCCCGAGCGGGGCGTGCTGACGTACCTGAGGAAGCTCGACGGCCGCATCGTCGCCGACGCGACGCGAAGCGAGGACATCGGCCCCCTGGCACCCGGCGAGCGGCACGACCTGGCCTGGCGCGTCACCGGCGACACCCTGGTGGTGGTCTACGACGGGCGGGTGCTCTTCGCGGCCGAGCGCGCCGTGCCGATGGAGGCGGGGCGGGTGGGCCTCGCGGCGGCGTACGTCCACGCCGAGCTGTCGGGCCTGGAGGTCGTGGCCGGGCCGCCCGAGGCGGCCGAGACATTCGAGAGCCTCGACGGCTGGGAGACGTGGTACGGCCCCGACGCCTGGAAGGCGGTCGAAGACACATCGCGGGGCGAGGGCAATCACGTCGCCGCCTTCGCCGCGGCGGACGACGGGGCGATCCTCGGGCGCGGGGAGTGGAGCCACGTCGCCGTCGAGCTGAAAGGCAAGTTCGTCGATGCCTCGCGGACGTGGGCCTGCTTCGGGGTGAGGCCGAAGGTGACGGCGGACAAGCGGTCCTACTACGTCGCCGAGGTCCGCGGCAGGCAGAGCACGCTGGCGATCTGGAAGCTCCTCGACGGCAAGCGCGACGCGGCGGTCGAGCGCACCATCGACCTGCCGAAGATCGAGGCCGGCCGTTGGTACACCCTCCGCTGCGAGCTGGCCGGCGACCGCATCCGGGTCGCGCTCGACGGCAAGCAGCTCGTCGAGCTGACCGATCCCCGGCCCATCGAGCGGGGCCGCATCGCGGTGAGCGCGTCGCACGGCACGGTGCACGTCGATGACTTGCGCATCACAGCCCTGGAGTCGGACTACGAGTTCGAGGCCGCCGAGCGGCCGCCCGAGCCGTACGACCCGGGCCCCGCGCTGCCTGCGGCGTCGCCGGAGGCCGCCGAGGACGGCAGCTACTGGTATCTGGCCTCCGGCGCCCTCCGCGCCGCCATCCACAAGAAGACGGGGATGCTCGGCGGGCTCTGGGCCGCCGACGGCCGTCGCCTCATCGACCGCGCCCTCTGCCTCTACCGCCTCGAGACACGCGACAGCCAGACCGATGCCAGCGCATACGGCGACGCCGTTCAGAAGGTGGTCCGCCGCTCACCGACCGACCTGGTCGTCCAGTGCATGAACAAGGCGATGGCGGGCGTGGCCATCACCAAGCGCTATGCCTTCGATCCCAAAGGCGAGCGACTCGTCCAGGCCGTCGAGCTGACCAACGGCACCGACCGCCCCGACCTCTTCATCACCGTCGCCCAGCGGACCGTCGTCGATCCCGCGTTCCGAAAGGACGCCATCTACACGGGCGGCAGCTACCTTGGCCCGCTCGTCCCCGCCGCATCCATCCGCGAGCGGGTGCTGACCGACGCGCACAAGAAGCCGTGGGTCCGCGGCATCACCAACGGCCGCCCGAGCTGGATCCTCGCCCTCAACCACACCCTCGCCCAGCACCTCGCGAGCTACCGCTACCGCGTCAACGGCCACTACACGACGCCCTGGAACGGCATCTGGACCGAGCCGCTCCACAACCTCTACCACACCCCCGCCGGCTGGGAGATGGGCCTCTGCACGCTGCACTTGAAGCCGAAGGAGACGCGTTCCGTCGAGGTCCACCACACGGCCTTCCGTGGCGGCAGGCTCGGCTTTTACGACGCCTACATGGACCTGCCCGATGTCGCAGGGATGTACGCCCGCGTGGGGAAGCGGCCGGCGTGGCTCCGCGACATCAAGATGCCCAACTGGATGGCGAAGCCCCACGTCCTGGCCAAGACGGAGGACGGTATCCTCGTGCATCTGCGCCAACCCTTCGGCGTGTGGGGCGACCTGCCGACGAGCGGCACGGTGCGCACCGCCGGCGGCATCGCCCGCTGGCCCGTCGAGCGGGTCCGCAAGCGGCTCGCTGAGGTCCGGGCCGCCTCGCCACGCATCCGGGCCGGCTTCTACACCTGGGCCTGGAGCGCGCACCACAAGAGCGAGGTCGTCGCCCGGCACCCCGAGTGGTTCATCCCCCGCGACAAGGCGGGGAAGACCCGCAACGCCTATCCCCTCGCGCTCAGCTTCCTGCGATGCCTCTCCGCACCCGGCTGCCTCGAGGCCACGGTCCAGACCTACCGCGACCTCGTCCGCTACTACGACGAGGACTTCCAGTATCTCGACAACGACGGCACGAGCGTCCAGGTCATCGACTGGGAGCATCTGCGGGTCGATCAGGACTACCACTGGCTGGCCTTCCACCAGGGCCTGCTCGAGGCGGCCCGCGCCCGCAGCCCCGAGACGGCCACTTTCTTCAACAACCGCGTCCTGCCCCAGGGCGACATCTCGTTCGCGGAGTTCATGAGGTCCGAGATCCAGAACCCCGATGACTGGCGGCGGCCCGCCAACGAGATGGTGCCGCTCAAGATCTTCCAGAAGCGCGACCCCGACCGCGTCGTCGCCCTGCTCTACTGGCGGGGCGAGAACCGGCCGATGTACGCCAACTACTGCGTCGGCCTCGGCCTCGTGCCGTGGGGCGACCGCCTGAGCCAGCTTCCCTTCGTCAACGCCGCCTTCGAGACCCGCCGCCTCGAGCTGATGGACGCCGACCTGCGGCCCGACTGGCAGCGCGACCTCGGCACCAACGTCGAGGCATATGCCCTCCGCCAGGGCAACGCCGCCTTCGTCTTCCTCGTGGGGCACGGGGAGACGCCCGAGGAGGCGGCCGTGTCGTTCGACGCCGAGCGCATCGGCTTGAGGCCGGGGCTGCCCTACCAGGCCTGGCTGTTCGAGTTGAAGGACGACCGGGACTTCGCGGGGCGCCTGACCGAGGCCGAGCAGCGGCGGGCCTATCGCGAGGCCCACTGGGCCGATGAGCTGGCCGTGGCGGGCCGCTGCCTCGAGATGGGCGACCGGCTGCCGCGACGCTACGAGCGCCAGGTGGTCACGCGGCCTCAGAGGCTGCGGATGCTGATGGTCACCCAGTCGCCTGCGCTCGTCTGGTCGGTGGATGGGCAGCGGCAGCACTTCTGGCTGCCGGCGACCCGCCACGTCGCGACGGAGGGGACGCGGCCGGTCCTCGACGGCGGGTGCGAGGTGATGTGCCGCTGCGAGGCCGAGCGTGCCGAGATCGTCGTGCCAGTGCCGTCAGGCAGCCGGGTGGCTGGGGTGACGGTGGACGGCCGGGCGGCGGCGTGGGCGCCGGAGCGGGTGGATGGGGCGTGGCTCGCCCGCGTGGGCGTGACGCGGGGCGTCCGGCGGGTGGCGGTGCGCTGCGAGAAGGCCGAGGGGGCGACGCTGCGCTACGTGCGGCTCGAGGCGCCGGACAAGGTGGAGGCCGGGCAGGAGGCGACGGTGCGGGCCTCGTTTGTGGCAAGGGGCTGGCGGCGCCGCGACGGCGCGCTCCTGCGGGTGCTGCGCGATGGGGTCCTGGTAGCGAGCGTGCCGGCGCGGCGGGTCCGGGGCGCGTGGCTGCTGCGGCGGCGTGCGAGCGCGGAGTTCGTGCTGGCGGTGCCCGAGACGGCGCGGCCGGGTCTCTACGACGTGGCCTTCACGCCAGTCGGCGCAGCCGACGACGAGCCGATGGCGCGCATCGAGGTGCTGGCGGGCTCGTGGAAGCCCGCGGTCGCGCCCGGCACCGAGCACGGGAAGCCGGTCGTGAAGGTCTGGGACGTGGGGAAGACGATCCAGGGCATCGAGGTGCTGCGGGCGGCGACCGACACCTTCGACCACCGTGGCGGCACCCAGCTCGCATCGCTCGACGTGGACAAGCTCAGGGCACGCTGCGGCCTGCTCGACGAGGCCGAGAGCCCGTGGGGCTACGGCTTTTGCGGCATCGAGATCCAGGGCGTCAAGAGCGTGAGCGTGGACGTGCGGAACACCTTCTGCGAGCCGCACCGCGAGGGCTTCGAGCTGGGCGGACGCTACCGCGACTCCTTCGCCGGCTTCATCCTCGACTACCACACGGCCAAGGGCTACACCCATCGCGTCGCCCTCGGCCTCGGCGTGATCCACATGCAGCGGCCCGTGACGGCGCCGAACTGGGGGAAGGCGGCGCGGCCCGACCGCTGCGTCGCCTGGAGCAAGACGCTGCTCGAGAAGCCGCAGGATGTTATCACCGTGCCCCTCGGCGACTTCGCCCCGCCCGACTGGGACGGCCGCGCGTGGCTCAGCATCGGGGTGGACACGGTCTACCGCGGCCTGAGGCTCGACGCTCGGATCACCAGAGCCGCGAGCCGTTAGCGCGCACTCGACCCACCCGCTCGCCAGTCGCGCTGCTCGTCACCCGACTAACTGGCCGGGGCGATGTAGCCCTTGCGCTCGAGATGGAGGATGACGCTCTGGGCGCCCTGCTCGGGGGTGATATCGGTGGTGTCGATGGCCAGGTCGGCGTCCTCGGGCACCTCGTAGGGGTCGGAGATGCCGGTGAACTCCTTGACGATGCCGGCCCGGGCTTTGGCGTAGAGGCCCTTGCGGTCACGCTGCTCGCAGACCTCGAGCGGGGTGGAGACGTGGACGAGGATGAACCCGCCGCCGGCCTCGATGACCCGGCGGATGTCCTTGCGCACGGCGTCGTAGGGCGCGATGGGCGCGCAGATGGCGATCCCGCCGTTCTTCGTGATCTCCGAGGCCACGAAGCCGATGCGGCGGATGTTGATGTCCCGGTGCTCCTTCGAGAAGCCCAGTTCCGACGACAGATGGGTCCGCACGATGTCGCCGTCGAGCAGGGTGACCGGCCGCCCGCCGATCTCGAGCAGCTTGGTGAGCACCACGTTGGCCAGGGTGGACTTGCCGGAGCTGGGCAGCCCGGTGAAGAAGACGGTGAACCCCTGCTTGCTGCGCGGCGGGTGGGTGCGGCGCAGTTCGGCGATCACCTCGGGGAAGGAGAACCAGGGCGGCACGTCGCGGCCGTCCGTCAGCCGGTCCCGCAGCTCCGTGCCCGAGAGGGTCTTCGTGCGCGCGCCCTCGGGCACTTCATCCTCTGGGACGTACTGATCGCGATCCTCGAGGTAGACCATCATCTTGAAGGGCACCATCCGGATGCCAAGCTCCTCCTCGTGCTTCTCGAGCAGGGCCTGGGCGTCATAGGGGCCGTAGAAGGGGGTGCCGCTGGAGTCCAAGCCCGGCCCTGCATGGTCGCGGCCGACGATGAGGTGGGAGCAGCCGTAGTTCTTGCGGATGATGGCGTGCCAGAGCGCCTCGCGCGGGCCGCCCATGCGCATGGCCAGGGGCAGGAGACTCAGCATCGCGGTGTTGCGGGGGTAGTGCTCGAGGACGGCGGTGTAGCAGCGGACGCGGGTGTAGTGGTCCACGTCGCCCGGCTTGGTCCTGCCGACCACAGGGTGGATGAGCAGGTTGGCTTCGAGCTGGCTGGCCGCGCGGAAGGTGATCTCGACGTGTGCCCGGTGCAGCGGGTTCCGCGTCTGGAAGGCGACGACCCGCCGCCAGCCCATGGCCAGGAAACGGCGCCGCAGTTCAGCCGGCGTGTGGCGCAGCGACACGAAGTCGTAGTGGTTCGGGAGCTGGAGCCCCTCGAGCCTGCCGCCCACGTACCACGGGTGGGTCTGCTGGAGGAGATAGGCTGCGGCCGGGTGCTCGGGGCTGACCGTGCCGTAGACCTGCTCGGCCTCGGCCGCGAGGTCGGGCTGCCAGATCTCCTCGACGTGGAGGACGGCCAGGGCAACGCCCTCGAGGTTCCGCAGGTAGAGCAGCGCGCCCTCGGCGAGATTCCCTGCGACCTCCTCGGTCACATCGAGCGTTATTGGGATAGGCCAGAGCGTGCCGTCGGCGAGCCGCATGGACCCACACACGCTCTCGTAGTCCTCCTGGCCGAGGAAGCCTGTCAGCGGGGAGAAGCCCCCGTTGAGCAGCAGCTCCAGGTCGCAGATCTGCCGGGGGGTCAGCGTCCAGGACACCTTGTCCCGGCCCAGTTCCTTGAGCTCCTGTGCCCGGCCCGGCACGGCGAGCAGGTTGACCAGCGTTCCTCCATGGGGCGGAACCAGATGGGACGACATCGCAATCCTCCAAGCAACGGCCCTGACGCGCCGGCTCGCGCCGACTGGCTGGCCATGGTACCCGAACAGGAGGGCCTCCTGCAAGGTCGCATGGAGGCGGCCACTCGCACGCTTTGACGGCGAAGCAGGCATTTGCTAGAGTAGCGAAGGACCGAGCGATCCCCGCCGGAAGAGCGATGTCGCCGCCAGGACCTGGCGCGGGTGAATGCAGGAGAGAGCGAGCCGGATGGCCGTCGAGATCCGAGCCCCGATGTTCATCATCGGCGCCCCGCGCAGCGGGACGAGCATCCTCTACGAGAAGCTTGCCCAGCACCCCGACGTGACGTACATCTCGAAGGCGACGAAGAAGGCGCCAGGCTCCCTCCTGCTCACCAGGTTCCTGATGCACTTCCGCAAGAGCATGCAACCAACTGAGGCGAGGGCCGTGTGGAACAGGTTCTGGCGCGGCCGCGAGGACGCCACGCTCGGGCGGGAGGACGCCCATCCTCGCGCCCGGCGCTACCTGCGGAGGGTCGTGCGCAACCACATCGCCTTGTTCCAGAAGCCCCGCTTCCTCGCCAAGTACCTGGGCAACTCGTTCCGCATTGAGTTCCTCGACGCGATCTTCCCCGACGCGATCTTCATCCACATCATCCGCGACGGGCGCGCGGTGGCCTACTCCGTCAAGCGGTCCATGCTCAAGGAAGGCGGGGTCTACTGGGGCGCGAGGCCGCCCGGCTGGCGCGAGCTTCGCGACATGCCCCTGCTCGATGCGGCCGCGCTCCAGTGGAAGCTCACCGTCGAGTATACCTGCGAGTCCGCGCAGGCGCTGCCCGAGGAGCGCTACATCGAGCTGCGCTACGAGGACTTCGCCGCCCGGCCGGCCGAGGCCCTCTCCGAAGTCGCCGGCAAGTGTGGCCTCACCTGGGACCGGCCAGACCTCGGAAGCCTCGTCGGCGACATCGAGAACCGCAACTACAAGTGGCGCGAGGCCCTCAAGCCGGACGAAGTCGAGCGGCTCCACTCGCTCATCGGCGATCTGCTCGTCCGGCTCGGCTACGAGTCGTGACGCCGCTCACTTCTCCGTTCCACTACCATTCCGGTGTAGCTTGTCTCGCGTCGCGTCGGCGCTACAATGGCGAGGCACGAAGGCCCTGTGTGGCTGGGGTTGTGCGTGGCGCTCGACGGGGCCGAGCGGACGGGCATCGAGCTCGCGCTCACCGAGCCATGAATCTCCCGCGCCGCCCACAATACGCGATGGCGACGCGGCCTGGCATGAGGAGATCGACGATGGTACAGGTCATCGGCCACCGCGGCGTGGCGGGGCTGGAGCCCGAGAACACCCTGCGCTCGTTCCAGCGGGCCATCGACCTGGGCTGCGACTGGGTGGAGTGCGACGTGCGGCTCACCGCCGACGGCTACCTGGTCCTGATGCACGACGAGACGGTGGACCGCACGACCAGCGGCATGGGCCGCGTGGACCAGATGACCTTCGCCGACCTGCGGCGGCTCGACGCAGGGGGCGGGGAGGCGGTCCCGACGTTCGCCGAGTTCCTCGACCTGATTCAGGGCAAGGTCAAGGCCCACGTCGAGCTCAAGGGCGACGGCACGGAGGCGCCCGTCCTCCAGTTCGTCGAGGCGAAGGGCGCTCTGGGCGACGTCGTGCTGACCAGCGGCGACACCCAGAGGCTGCGGCGGGTGCGCGCGCGGCACGGGAAGGTGGCGCTCGAGCACATCTTCGCGCAGCCGCCGCCCGACGCCATCCAGCGGGCGCAGAGCGTGAAGGCCAAGCGCATCAGTTGCCATTGCAGCCACGCCACCGCCGCCTTCGTCGAGGCCGCGCACCGCGCCTTCCTCGAAGTCATCGCCTGGCCGCCGAACACCACGGCCACCATGCAGGCGATGATCGATCTCGGCGTCGATCTCATCTGCACCGACCGCCCCGACATCCTCCTCACGCTCCTCGGCCGCGGCCCCGCCGCACAGGCATGAAGAGCCCTCCCGCAGGAGCCGATGCCCGCGGGAGGGCTCTCCTCGTCACTCGAACCTCGTCACTCCGCCACTCCCGCCGTCGCTTACTGGACGACGAAGGCGGACTCGAGCTGTGTGGCCTGGCCAGCGGCCTGGATGCTGACGATGTAGCGGTAGGTGCCCGGCGTGGCGTTCGGCGGCAGTGTGATGGGCACCTTCGAGGTATAGGTGCCGGGCATCCTGGCGACGTTGGCGGTGGTCTCGGCCACCTTCGCGCCGTTGAGGGTCACCAGGCGGGTCTCGCTGACCTGGAGCTCCTGCCCTGCGTTGGGCGCCATCAGGGCGTAGGTGGCCTCGAGGACCACCTGGGCGCCTGGGGACACCGTGCTGGGGTTGGCGCCGGCGCCGACCAGCTCGATGCGAACGCCCTGGGTGGGCCTATAGCGGTGCTCCTGATAGGTCTGCTGGGCGGTCTTATCGCGGCGGTGGAGGTACTCGCCGATGGCGCCGCCGGCCAGCGCGCCGAGCAGGCCGCCGACGAGCGCGCCCTTCTTCCCCTTGATCGCATAGCCGAGGCCAGCGCCCGCAACGGCGCCGAGCCCCGCGCCCATCACTGCCTTCTGATGCTCCTTGAGGAACGCACAGCTCGGGAGCACCAGCACCAGGACTGCCAGCAACGCCAACGGCCTGCCGATCCGCATGACCATCGTCACGTCTCCTGTTCCACGGGGACCCCGGGGAGTGCCCTGCGCCGTCCACCCCATATTATGGCGCGCCGGGGGCGGCAGATCAAGGCAAGGTGCTCGGAACGAGCATGACTCCCGAAAGCGGCAATCCCTCTTCAGCTCTCTGTCACAGGGAGAGGAGGAAGGCGACCAGGTCGTCGATCTGCTGCTTCGACAGGTGGGACGTGCGGCCGTGGCGGTCGCCCTTGTTGTGGATGGTGAGGACGTCGCGAAGGGTGACGGCGCGGCCGTCGTGGAGGTAGGGGCCTGTGCGCCAGATCTCGCGGAGTGTCGGGTTGTCGAAGGCGTCGCGGCGGTCGAGCGGGCCGCGGGTGCCGACGTCGTGGCTCTTGAGATCGGTGTAGAGCTCGCCCGTGTGGCAGGCGGCGCAGCCGGTCTTCGTGCTCTCGAAGAGCGCCTTGCCGCGCGTCGCGGCAGCCGTCATCGAGCCGTCGCCGTTGAGGTAGGGGCTGGGGCGCGGCTTCAGGGCCTTGAGATACTCATCGACGGCCTTGGCCTCGCTCTCGACGACATCGTGGAAGAGGATGTAGCGGAAGCCTGCGCGGACCGCGATCTCGGCCTTGGCCCTGACCGCCGAGGCCATGACGGGCGGAGTGCGGTGGCTGAGGAGCATGGAGCGGGCGTTCTTGGGATTGCCGATCCCGTCGTTCAGCAGGTCCCAGTTCAGCCCGTCCACGCGGGCGTCGGGGTGGCAGGAGGCGCAGCTCTGCCAGCGCTGGAAGCACAGGGTGGCGTCGTTGAAGAACATCTCGCCGCGGCGGACGATGTCGGGCTCGACCTTGGGGCCGAGCGCGATGGTGCCCACGAGCTTGCCCTTCGCGATGTCCACCACGCCGAGGCTGTCCGACCAGGTGTTCGCCACGTAGGCGGTCTCGCCCTTCGGGCCGATGGCGACGCCGCGCGGGCCGCGGCCGCCGGTCTCGCAGCGGCGGATGCACTCCCAGCGCCGCAGGAGCGACAGCTCGTTGGTCAGCTCGGGGAGCCGCTCGGGCCTGGCCTTGGCGAGTCGCTCGTGCATCGCGGGAAGGTCGATGAAGGCGAGCTCGTGGACGCCGAAGAAGCTGACGACGAGTGTCTTGCCGTCTGGGGTGAGGACGGCGGCGAAGGGCTGGGCGCAGCCGTGGCTCACCTCGTCGAGGAGCAGGCAGGCGACGATCTTGCGGGCGTGGGCGTCGATCACCGTCACCGCACTGTTGTTCACCCAGCCGCGTTCGAGCTGGGTCGGCGGGATGTTGAAGCGCGCGAGCACATGCACCACGTAGACCCACCGCCCGTCGGGCGAGCAGGCGATCTGATGGACGTCGGTGGCGCCGGCGACGAGCTTGATCTCGCCGAGGTGCTTGCGGGACGCCGCGTCGTAGAGGTCCAGCACCGCAGCATTGCGCTCATCGGTAGAGGGGCCTAGTGGCAGGAGGTTCGAGACCCAGAGCGTCTTGCCGTCGGGCTCGATGTCGCAGAAGAGCGGCTCGCGGGTCACGCTGAGCCGATGGACGACCTGTCCCCTGGCCGTATCGACCACGTTGATGCGGTTGAGGAAGCGGTCGCAGGCGTAGAGGGTCTTCCCGTCGCGGGTCAGCGTCAGGCCGAAGGCCGAGCCGCCTCCGCCCGCCGAAGCGGGGCTTCGTCGCCCTCGCGAAGGCGGGCTGCCGGTCGCCAGCTTCTTGACGAGCCGCGCCGCAGCAGCGTCCACGACGGCCACCGAGCCGTCCTGGCCATTGGCGGCGTAGAGGGTCTTGCCGTCGGCCGAGAGCGCCAGCCCCGTCGGCTCGCCGCCCACGGCGACCGTCGCGACCACCTTCCTCGCCGCCGGATCGACGACGGAGACCGTGCCGGCCGTGTGATGTGAGACGTAGAGCCGCCCGCCGTCTGGCGCGACCGCCACCGCGTAGGGGGTCTGATAGGTGGGCCTCGTCTCGCCGGCCGTCAGCCCGCCAACCAAGCACAGGCAGGCGGCCAGCGCCGCCCATCGAGAGATCGATCTCATTGCGATTCCTGCTCTCTCCGCCAAAGAAAAGCCGCGCGCCGCCCAGCGCGCGAGCCCTGAACCCCTCTCATTCTAGCAGCCTCCGTCCGGCCCATCAAGCGCGCCGCCTGCCGCGTTGGGGGGTGTCCCACGCCTATTGCGTGTCGAGCACCTCGAGCAGGGCGATGTCGAGGGCCTTCGGGCCCGCGGCCGGCCTGTAGCGCACGGCGAGCACGTTGCGGCCGCGGCGGAGCACGTCGGCAGGCTTCTGGGGCAGGAGCACGTCACAGACGCACGCGAAAGGTCTCCCTCGGGTGCCCTGCCGGTTGCTGACGCTCTTGACGTGGCGGCCGTTGAGGTGCACGTCGATGGCGCCGAGGCCGCGGAAGCGGACGGCGAGGCGGTCAGCGACGCGCTCGAGCTCGAAGGCGGTGCGCAGGTGAAGCGTCCGGCCGTCCCAGGTGGTGCCGCCCTCGCCGAAGGGTGCCTGGCCCTGCTTCCACGCCGAGTCATCGAAGTCGGCGGCGGCCCAGCCCTCGGGGGTCTTGCCTGCGGCGTACCGCCAGGGCTCCGGATGCGAGGCGGGGACGATAGGCCTGGTCTTCGGCGGCGGGCCGTAGAGGGGGGCGTGCCACCGCGCGAGGGTGTCGGGATCGATCTTGCTGACCGCGCGGTCGTAGGTCAGCCAGCCGTTGGGCTCGTGCTCGACGTCGGAGATCTGGGTGTAGACGGCGCCGCTGAGCCCGTGGGCCTCGAGCAGCCGCAGGCCCTCGATCCAATGCCCGTAGCGGCGCGCCCAGGCCGCGGCGTCGGGGTACTTCTCGCGGCCGCCGTCGCCGAGGGGATCGACCCGCACGGGCTGGGTCTGATTGGGGTACCAGACGTGGCCCTCGGTGAGGACGTCGAAGCCGCCGCACTCGCCGAGGACGACGGCCCGCCCCGGCTCCTCGCCGCGGGCCGGCGCGGTGGGGTGGAAGGAGTAGTCGTGGATGTCGAGCACGTCGCCGACCCCCCTGTCGGCCCAACCGCTCGCGTTGTTGGCGAGCCGCGTTGGGTCGTACTCCTTCACCCACTTCGTCAGCCGCTCGGTGTCGTACTGCCCCCAGCCCTCGTTGAAGACGACCCACATGACGATGGACGGATGGCTGCGGTGGCTGTCGATCATGCGCTTGAGCTCGAGCTCGAACTGGGCGGCGCTCGCCTCAGTGATCTTCGCGTCGAACTTGCGGGTGCACACCATGTCCTGCCACACCAGCAGACCCAGCCGGTCGCAGTGGTAGTACCAACGGCGGGGGTGGACCTTCACGTGCACGCGGTCCATGTTGCAGCCGATCCGCTTGAGATACGCGACATCGTAGGCCGCCGCCGCGTCGCTCGCTGGCGCCAGGATGCCGTCCGGCCAGTAGCCCTGGTCGAGGGGGCCGAACTGGAAGAGGGGCTTGCCGTTCAGCAGGATCCGCGTGAAGCCGTTCGCGTCCTTGCCGAGCGAGACCTTGCGCATGCCGACGTAGCTGGTGACCTCGTCGTCCACGGTCCTGGGGTCGTTGACGCGCCGCAGGGTGACTCGCACGGTGTAGAGGAAGGGGTCGTCAGGCGACCAGAGCCTCGGCTTGGGGATGGGCACTTCGATGCGGCTGCTGCCGCTGGCGCGCGCCACTTCCCTGTCGCTGTCGAGCACGACCACATCCGCCACGCTCGAGCGGGAGAGGTGCTTGAGGCCCAGCTCGACGACGAGCCGCTCGTTGCCCACGTCGGGCGTGAGCTTGAGGTCCTCGATGTGCCAGCGGCCGACCGGCTCGAGCCAGACGGTCTGCCAGATGCCGGTGGTGGGGGTGTAGCGGTAGCCGCGGCGGTGCTCGGGCAGTGACTGCTTTCCGACGGGCTGGTCGCCCATGTTCGTGGGGTCCCAGACGCAGACGACGAGCTCGGGCTTCCCGCCCTTGCGCGCGGCGAGCGCGTCGGTGACGTCGAAGCTGAAGGGGTCGTAGCCGCCCTTGTGGTCGCCGACGTGGATGCCGTTGACCCAGACGCGGGCGTGCCAGTCGGCGGCCTCGAAGTGCAGCAGCACGCGGCGGCCCGCCCAGCCGTCGGGCACGGCGAAGGTGCGCCGATACCACAGAAGCTGGTTCGGCCGCACGATCTTCCCGACGCCGCTCAGCGCGGATTCGACGCAGAAGGGGACGAGGATCTTGCCGTCCCACGACGCGGGCCTCGTCCTCTCGAGCGTCTCGATGGGGTCGTCCTTCGCATTCTCCACGCGGCCGCCCGTCCAGGGCTTCGAGTCCCCCTCGATCGCATAGTCCCAGAGGCCGTTGAGATTCAGCCAGTCGCTGCGCACGAGTTGAGGCCGCGGGTACTCGGCCCAGGCGTTCTCGGGCGTCACATCCTTGGCCCAGCGGGTCCTCAGGTCGGCGGCGGGTCCGCGGCTCTGGGTCGGTCTCTTGCGTCCTGGCTGCTTCACGGGACGGCCCTCGACGATGTGGATGTCGATGAACTGGCCGCCGCGGGTCTGGCGGCAGTGCGCGGCCACGAGGTTCCGCCCAGGCCGCAGCGCCTTGCGCGCCGCGGGGCTGATGGCGAACCGCTCGTAGCCTGTCGTGTGGCCGGCGACCCTGGCGGCGAGCACGCCGTTGACGTAGACCTCCGCGTCTTCGTCGTGGTGCATGCGGAGGCACAGCTCTCTCGGCAGGGGCGCTGGCAGCTCGACGTGGCCGCGGATCCAGATGTCCGACGTCGTCCAGGCCGTGCGCTTCGGCGAGCCATGCACGTTCCCCGCGCCGAAGCCCGGCAGCCCCTGCTTCCAGGCCGAGTCGTCGAAGCCCGGCGCCATCCACCCCGCGTCGGGCCTCTCGGTCGTGTAGCGCCAGGCCGGCGCCGACTCCCCCGCGGAAGCGGCCTGATGGCCGAGCAGCAGGCACAGCGCCGTGAGGAAGACGGTGGCACGGGGCATCGCTCTCTCCTGGCTCTGGGTGTCGTCGGCTATCCGCAGGGCACAGTGTCGTCGGGGCAGGTGATGATCTCGACGAGGGGCCACGCCTGCCCTCTCGCAGGCGGAGCGTCCCGCACCGCCACGTCCGACCGAACGCTCAGCGTCAGCAGGGGGTGCTCGAGGCACGTGTACCGCGCCCGCCTGCCCCGCGCCTCGGCGGGCGCGACGGGGTACCAGACGGCGAGCGGCAGCTCCCGGCCGCCGCGTCGCTCGTCCACCAGTGTGGCGCGGCGGAACCCGACCGCCCACGGGCCCATCGTCTCCATCGGCCGCCTCGGCGGAGACGCACAGCCCGCGAGCACGACGGCGAGCGCCGCCAGGCCCGCTGCCCTGGCCGCTTCCGTCGGTTTCAGCATCGTCACGAGTCTCACAGGCGGCCCTCTGGAAGCCCCTCCGCACCCACTCTCGAGCATCCCGCAGCCGTTGTGGGACGCCTCGGCGGCCATTATACCGCGCATGCGGGACGAGGGCGATGCGCGGGCGCGGGCTCGGGCGCCGACAGGCTCAGATCTCCGACCAGATGCCCGGGATGGGCACCGGGTAGCGGCCCTCGG
>CAZDNN010000039.1:0-20520 GCA_964506385.1 uncultured Planctomycetota bacterium | reverse complement strand
ACACTGTGATCGCACAACATGCACGTCGGAGGAATGTGGAACATGCTCCCAACGGCCCTCCCGTGCAGAGGAGCGTCCATGGTCAGGCTCGGGGTCCACCACCAAACACAACAGCCACAACGCGCGGTCGTCGCAACAGAGCATACAAGGATGCATTGTGCCGGATCGCGGCGCTCCTGATGGTTACGGAGCGGCTACAATCCTGTCATCTGCGTGCCGGGCGGGGAACTCGCGTCAGGTCGGGCCGCCCCTCTCCGGAGCAGGTGGCAGCCCGTGCCGCCGCAGGACGTCAGCGATGCAGCTCCTCGAGAGCTTGATGCCCAGCTTCTTCAACTCCCCGTGGATGCGCTCACAGCCTCAGGTGTTGCCGTGTGCCATCCGAAACACCACCGCCTCGAGCTCACCCGGCGTCCGCGGGCGGCCGTGCCCTCGACGGCGACGCCTCGAGTAGTCCCACTTGGTTCCCTCCAGCCGGCGCTGCCACGCCAGGATCGTCTCTGGCTTCACGGTATTGACCACCTTCCCCATCAACTGCCGGGCCGGTGTCATTTCCTCTTCTTCCGAAGCGCTCCGATCGTGTCGTTGTATGCCTCGAACTCAGCGATGCAGGGGTTCCCCTTGTCCGTCCTCACGACCAGCAGCCGTGCCTTCCGCGTGGTGCGGCTGACGATCGGCGCGATGAAGTCGGGGCCGATGGCCCGCCCGTTGAAGCAGCCCACCCATCGCGATGCCCTGTTGCTCCAGAGCTCGATGACATAGCGGATGATCGATGAGGATGCGTCCTCTCTGATCCTGAATTCGCTGACGGTAGTGGGCTTGCCGAAGTCGAGCTCGAGCCATTGATCGGTGGATGCCGTGGCCTTCCAGCAAGTAGCCGCCTTGCCGTCAGTGGCCTTGGCGGCTTCATGGCCAGGCTCGTGCGACGACGCCGATACGGTCGCCTTCGCCGCCAGGTTCGGGGTGCTGCACGCGTCGCTGAGCTTCTTGACCAGGCAACCGACGAACTTCGTTCGCTTCTCCTTCTCGGGGTCCATCACCCTCATGAGGACCTCCCCCTCCGAGAGATAGAAACGGCATTTCTTCCACGTCACTTGATTCCAGTCCGTCGTGTTGATGATCTCGCACCTGGGCAATCCGATAGGACGCTTGGCCTTGCCGTTCAGGACGCAATTCTCCATGAGAATGCCCATGTTCGGGTGGCAGTCGGAGGCATAACAGCAAAGCAGGAAACCGGGGCCATCGGTGTCATGGAAGAGACACCTCCGCATGGTCATGTGGTCGCAGTTGCCCTCGAAGTCGAAGGCCTCGCCGTCGCCGCTGCCGAGGCCGATGTCGATGAATCCCCACTCGCTGTCCTCGAACACCCAGTCCTTGCATCGGAAGAACATCGCCCCTGCCACGCCGTTCCAGGCGCGGAAGCCGCGGCCGATGTCGTGGGTCACGCAGTTCCGCACGGCGCCGCCGGCCACCCCGCGGATCCCGAGCTGCCACTGGTAGCCCTCCTCGAACAGGCAGCCGTCGAAGACCAGGTTGGCGAAGTTGTAGACATAGGACGCGTTCTTGTTGAAGTTGTCGGGGCTGTTGGTCCAGAAGCCCGAGGCCAGGCGGCGGAACACGCAGTCCTTGACCATCACGTCGGCCAGCACGACCCGGTTGTCGCGCTCGTGGGAGAACAGGCACACGCCGAGGCTGATGTTCCGAGGCGTGGGATACCTCTCATAGTGGCCATAGGTCAGGGAATCGTGGAAATAGCAGTCCTCGATCCACAGGTATCGCTTCGTCGGGCATCCGTCGGAGTACTCGGCGTAGATGCCGGTCATGCAGCGGTTGAACTCGATGCCGACGATCTTGAAGCCGCCCTGATCGGCCAGGTGGATGCCGATGCGGTCCTTCCTGTAGTCCTGCCGGTCGATCACCGGCTTCGGCCCGTCGCCGTAGGAGGCGATGGTGATGAGGCTCTTGCGGGTCCCCTCGCCGCGGGGGCGAAGCTCCTCATTCCAGGTGTCGCCGCGCTTCAGGAGGATGCGGTCACCGGGGATATAATCGGTCGAGGCCCGCGCCAGCGTCTTCCACGGCCCGCTGGTGCCATCCGGAGTGGGCGCCCGCCCGGTCCAACTATCGTTGCCTGATGATTGGCTCACGTAGAAGGTCGCCGGCGTCTTTCGCCTGGGTGCCTGCGCGACGTTGACGGGAGCCGGTGCCTTCGCCGCCACGACGGATGCACCGCCGGGGCTGGCAGCACCACCGATGGCCACGACGCGGAACCCATAGTTGCAGAACTGGAACGTCGGCGGGTTGCTGACGTAGCGGGTGGACGAGCGCAGGTAGCCCTCGCGATCGTTGAGGTAGAAGGACCCACCGCGCACGCCACATTTCCCGCCGCGTTGCGTTTCGTTCCACTCCCAAAGGTTGCCGTTCTGGTCGAATGTACCATAGACGCTGGCGGAATCCTCGTAGGCGCCGACGTCTGACGGCGCACCAGACCCGATGTTGCACGCTGGGGGGCTGCCGCCTTTGGCAGCGAAGGGCCAGTAGCCGGGGCCGCCCGGCTTGCCGGGGTCATAGTACGCCGCCTTGTACCACTCGTTCTCGCTGGGCAGCACCCACTTGACGGCCTTCCCGGCTGCCAGGGCGCCGTGGTCGGGCATCGCCACCGTCCACCCCCCACCGTTGCGGGTGAACGTGTAGCTGCCCGTCTCCGTGCTGCCCTTGCCCCCGCGGTTGGTCAGCCAGTTGGCAAAGCGGAGCGCGTCGTACCACGAGACGAAGTTCACCGGCTTGTTGCCCATGCCGTCCTTGACGGCGTAGGTGTAATCGCCGGACGCGCCGCTGCGCGTGATGCCACCGTACTCGCCAGCCATATCGGGGCTGTAAAGGCCATGCTTGTCGGTCTTGGCAATGGCGTTGAGGAAGGCGCAGTACTGGGCGTTGGTCACCTCGTACTTGCCGATCCTGTAGGCGTAGGGCACGGCGCCGAAGCCCGTCGTGTCGGCCTCGTTGCCCGGATTACCCACCGGCACAGTCTCGGGAGCGCCGGCTTGCGCCAGGCCAACGGCCAGCGCCAGCAGCAAGACACGCAGAGTCCTCAATCCGAATCCTCCATCCTGTACTCTCCCGTGAGTTGCCGCCTCACGCGAGTCTACATGCCCCTGGTGGGCAGATCAACCACCGGAGGCCCTCTCTCGGCCTGCTGCTTGTCGGGACCGCCACGCCGCTCAGCCGCACGAAGTCCTGGAGGAAGGGACTGTTGCCGATGAGGACGACTGGCTCGCGCACAGGAGTTCAATGCGACGGGCAACGCCGATCCGAACCTGGGCCAACGACGAGAAGGTGTCATTTCAAGTCTCTGGCGGAATGGGGTATGCTAGCAGTCCGTGGAACATCCAGATGCGGTGCGTCCCGCCGCAGGCCGCCGTACGCTTCTGCAGAACACCGGGCAGTAGAAGGGGGCCGGACATGGTGGTGTTTCGAGGCCGCGGATCGGCGGCGTGTGTGTGCATGGCGCTGGCTGTCGTGGGGTGCGCCGGCCCGGCTGGCGGCCGGATGGAAGTGGAGGCCCGAGCGAAGATGCTGACACTCGACAACGGGATCCTGTCGGTCCGCTACGACACGGGGGCCGGAACGTTCACCGCCGCGCGCGGCGATCGGCTGTTCATTACCGAGGGGCGCCTCACGGCGCCCGGCCGCGAGACGGCGCCGGAGGTCCGGATCGCCGACACCCGCGATGCCTTGGGTAAGGGCAAGTCGATCGAGGTGACGTGGCCTGATGGGCACCGGACGCGGATGACGCTGTACGACTCCCTCCCGCTGCTGTGCGTCAAGGGCTCGTTCCGCAATGCGGCCGAGCAGCCGAAGACGCTCGAGCATATCGCACCGTTATCCGTCACCCTCGACGCCGGGGCGCCCGTGTCGGCGCTGCGGGGGTTTGGGCCGGAGGGGCTGTTCGGGCTCGGCCGCCGGACCTGCTTCTGCTTTGCGGCGGCGGTCAACCCGACGACACGTGCCGGGGTGGTCTGCGGGTGGCTGACGCACAACCGGGGCTCGGGGGTGGTGGCCCTGGACGCGGGCGGCGGCACACTCACGTTGGGCGCGCGGGCCGAGTACGGACGGCTGGTGGTGCCGGCCGACACCATGGCAGAGGGGGAGACCGTAGCGATCGGGTATTTCGACGACGCGTTGGAGGGCCTCGAGGCCTATGGCGCGGCATGCGGCAAGGCCAACGAGGTGAGCCTGCCGGCCAAGGCCCCCAGCGGGTACTGCACCTGGTACCACGCCAGGGCGTTGAACCAGGCGCGGGCGGCCGAGCTTGCGGCGTTCTGTGGCAAGCACCTGAAGCAGTTTGGCCTGGATTTCATCCAGATCGACGACGGCTGGCAGGTCGGCGGGCGCGACTTCACAACCCACAGGCCGGGCGGACCCTATCCCGACGGCATGAAGCCCACGGCCGAGAAGATCGCCTCCCAGGGGCTGACCGCGGGCATCTGGTACATCCCGTTCGGATGGGACCCGAAATGCCGGTCGCTCCGCGATCATGCCGACTGGTTCGTGAAGCGGCCCGACGGGTCCATCTACGCGGTCAGGTGGGCCGGAAGCTGCCTGGACATGACCCATCCCGAGGCACGCGAGTTCCTTCGCGGTGTCGTGGCGCGCATGTCTCGGGAGTGGGGCTATAAGTACATGAAGATCGACGGCCTGTGGAGCGGCATGGCCGTGAAGATCCTCTACCCCTCGCCAAGCTACCGGCCCGACGAGCTCGGCCAGGCCGTGCTGCACGATCCGGCCCGCACGCAGATCGAGGCCTACCGCTCGGGCCTGAAGCTGGTGCGCGAGGCGGCAGGGAAGGACGTGTTCCTCCTGGGGTGCAACATCGCGCAGAACGCCCGGACGCTCGGCGCCTCGTTCGGGCTGGTGGACGGCATGCGTATCGGCCACGACATCGGGGCGCGCTGGGGCTCGATCCGCGGTTGTGCCCAGCCGATGGCGCGGTTCTACTTCCTGCACGACAAGGTGTGGTTCAACGATCCGGACTGCCTGATGTTGCGCGCGCCCCTGACGCTGGACCAGGCCCGGGCCTGGGGTTCGGTGCTGGCCATCTCCGGGCAGATGAACGTGGTGAGCGAATGGCTGCCGGGCCTGCCGGCCGAGAAGCTCGACGTGGTGAAGCGCACCATGCCCAACCACGGCGGCCTGGGCCGTCCGCTGGACCTCTTCGAGAGCAATCCGCCTAGGATCTGGCATTACCGGACCGAGGTGGGCGGCGAGCGGCTCGACGTGGTCGCCCTCGTCAACTGGGGTGAGGGCAAGCCGTTCGACATCGAGTTGGACGTGGCCCGGCTCGGCCTGCCAGCCTCACCGGAGGACCGCTACGTGGGCTTCGACTACTGGGAGGGAGTCTTTGTGCCGCCGTTCGCAGGGAAGCGCACGTTCCGCCTGCGGCCGAGCTCGTGTCGCGTGATCGCCCTGGCCAGACTGGCGGCGCGGCCGCAGCTTGTGAGCACCTCTCGGCACGTGACGCAGGGCGCCGTGGACGTCGTCGAGCTGGGGTGGGACGCACGGACTCGCACGCTGACCGGCCGATCGAAGGTTGTCGGGGAGGATCCGTACGAGCTGCGCGTCACGGTGCCGCGAGTGGACGGCAAGAGCTTTCGGCTCGCGGAGGCCGGGCTGTCCGAAGCAGACGCCAATGCAGGGGTGAAGGCGCGCGTCAGCCAGGCCGGCCCGTGCGTGCGCGTGACGCTCGAGAGCCGCGAGTCCCGCGAGGTGGCCTGGCATCTGACGTTCGAGTCCGTCCGCGCGAAGCACGACGAGCCGCTGAAGGTCACGGGACTGAGGGCCGAGGCGGCGTCACCTTGCGGCGTGGCGTTGACGTGGGAGGGGGCCGGCGCCGCGCTGTACCGTGTGAGCCGGTCCGACGGACCCACGATCGAGATCGGCCAGCCCGAGTACGCGGACGCCGATGTGGCGCCCGACACCGCCTATACGTATACAGTGGTGGCGATCGGCTGGGACGGGAAGGAGTCGGCCGAGGCCGCCGTGTCGGTGCGCACGCCGGCGCCTCCGCCGCCGCCTCCGCCGCCGGACGTGCACATCTCGGACCTCAAGCCGCTCAAGGCGACGGTGGGCTGGGGCGGACCGGCCAAGCCGGACCGGTCCATCGGCCGTCGGCCGTTGTCGATCGCGGGCACGAGATACGAGAAGGGCATGGGGGTGCATGCTCCCTCAGAGCTTGTCTACGGGCTCGAGCCCGGGTACGTTCGTTTCGTGGCCGTCGTGGGGATCGACGACGAGAAGCGTGACGATCCGCGGGCCAGCGTGGTGTTCGAGGTCTACGCGGACAAGAAGCGGCTTGCCAGGAGTCCGATCATGCGGCCGGCGGCCGTGTGGTTCATGAACGCGGCGATCCCGGCCGGCAGCAAACGCCTCCGCCTGATCGTGACCGATGCTGGCGACGGCATCGCCTGCGATCACGCCGACTGGGCCAACGCGGGGTTCATCCGCGGGAAGTAGCAGCCCGCTCGCCGGGCCCGACGGGTGGCGTGGCCGCCCTGCCCGAGTCTCGGAAATCAAGGAAGGCGCCATCCTCGTGCCCGAGGCCAGGCGCAAGGCATTCGGCAAGCCGAAGAGGTCGGCGCCGCCGTCGCGCGGACACGAGAAGGAGTTCCTCATGGCCGCCAGAGGAGAGATCCCCTACGACGCGCCACTGTCGCATTTCGGATACGGGGGCAAGCTCACGGCATTTGCCCTGATGGGGAACATCGCCGCCCGCGTCAAAGGCAAGCTCCTGTTCGACGCCAAGGAGCAGCGGTTCACCAACAGCGACGAGGCCAACAGACTGATGACCCGCAAGCCGCGTGACGGCTGGTACGTCGACTGAGCCTCGCCGTGCGGCAGTCGGCGACACGCAGCTCGATATCGCGGGCTATGCGGCGCCCTTCTCAAGCCTTGGCGCCAACCAGATCTACCGACCCTGACGACGAGGATGCCGGGATGCTCTTCCTGTGCTCAGATTGGTGTGCTCGAGCCCAGAGGAGTAGCATCCGCCCGTCACCGTGCAGAGCGCTGAAAGCGCCGAGGCCAGCAAAATGGACGATGATGTCCTCTATTCGGAGGCACATGAGATGATCCGCCTGGCAAACGCGAAGCGATGGCTAGCCCGGACACTGCCAGCCGCGATCGGCATGGTGCTCCTGTGTCGTGCCTTCGAGGCCGATGCCACCGGCTGGAAGCCGAATGTCCGGGAGGGCGCCGACATCGTCATGAAGGACCACCGCTGGCCATTCTGGGATGCGGGCACGTACTACTGCCTATGGTACATGAGCTTCGTCCCCAGCCACCCCCGGCTCGGCAGCTTCTACGGCGGCGTCAACACCCGGGGGCCGGGCAAGCCGCCGGGGATGTTCATGTCCTACTGGGGCGAGGTCCGGCCCGTTCATGAGGGGGAGTGTTTCTATCCACACGGCTACGGTGCCGAAGGCGCATCGGGCGGCGCGCACGGAGATGCCGTCTTCCTGCGTCCCGGAGCCTGGTACCGCTTCGTCATGCGGATCTTCCCGCCCACCAGGGATCGCGACAAGCAGACCTATGTCGGCTGGTGGGTGAAGGATATCGAGAAGAACGAATGGCACACCCACAGCATCGTCAGCTTGCCCGCCCCTGCCACGGGGTTCAAGGGGAACTCGGGCTTCGTCGAGGCCCTGGCGCCTCATCACGTCCATCGCGCGTTCGAGCGACGGCTGGGCTACTGCCGCGTGAACGGCAAGTGGCACAAGGCAGACACCGTGACGACCAGAGGGCCGGAGTTCTTCAAGCTCATCGAGGGGGGGACGGTTCTCAGGTACGACCGCTCTGAGCCCGATTCGCCTGCGAAGGAGGACACGGCGTTCACCACCAGACAGCCTGACACGCCTCAGCTCGACCCGCCGGCGATCGAGGGTGCAACGGCCAGGGTCTATGGCAATCAGGTGGCTGTGAAGTGGGGCATCCCCAGGAGCGCCGCGCCGCAACTTGGCTACAAGCTGGAGGTCTTCGACAACCCGCGGGCGAAGGGCGATCCGGTTGTCACGGCGGAGGACAACGCTCCGCACATACTCGCCAGGCGTCTGGATACACCGCGGGAGGCGAAGAGCGTGCGACTGACCGTGAGGGACATCTTCGACCAGGAGACATCGGCCACGATCCCCGTGGAGAAAGCAGCTTGCTGGCCTGCCGCGAAGGCCGGCGGGCCGCGCCCAGGGCTCGAGTACGCCTACTACGAAGCGCCCGCGAAGACCGAGTGGGTGCGACTGCCCGACTTCGCGGCTTTGAAGCCTGTGAGGCAGGGCCGCGTCACGATGCTGGACGACACGGTCCAGGAGGACCGCTACAGGCTCTTTGGCCTGCGCTACAGGGGCTACCTGCGGGCCCCCGCGGACGGGCTCTACGTCTTCTCGGCAGGGACCTGCGACGGCAGCCGCATGAGCATCGACGGCAAGGTGATCGCCGACGACGACGGGCTTCACGGCGTGTCGGCGAAGCAATACCCGATCGCCCTGGCGAAGGGCCTGCACAGCTTCGAGTTGCTGTACTTCAAAGGCCCCTGCCGCCGCCACGGCGGCCACGCGAACCTCGCCAACAAGATCTCCATAGGCTGGGAAGGCCCTGGCTTCCAGTTCCGCAGGCTCACGGAGGACGACTTCGTGTGCGAGGACGCTGGCCGTCCTTCGCTCACCCTTGCCCTGAAGGACGCCGCTCCCGGACGCGTCCTCGAGGACAACCTGGTGGAGATTCGCGCACGAGCCAGCCTGGGCGAGCATCGGATCACCAAGGTGCAGTTGTATGCCGGGCGCATGCTGCTGGCGACCGCCAAGGGCGCCGATGTCGAAGAACCCGGTGACATCGCCTTCAAGTTCTTGTTCCCCGCGGGCAGGAACCGGATCCGCGCGCGGCTCTGGTACGATGGCCGCTACTCCGTGGACTCCGACAATGTGCTCGACTTCGAGACCCGGGAGTGCATCGAAGGGCCGTGGAAGTTCATTGTCCTCGGCCACAAGTACCCCATCGCCGCGCGGTGCAAGGACGGCAGGGCGTCTTTCATGGGCGAGGGCTTCTACGTCGGTTACCAGAAGGTCTCGGGGGATTTCACGCTCACTGCGCGGATTGCCGACATCGCCCTGACGACCAGAGAGAATGGCATGCACACCGCGAACTGGATCGGCCTGTACACCAGCAACGTGGGCCGACAGGGCAAGGGCCGAGGGCTGGAATCCACGTTCAACCAATGGGGCTTCGGCATCTACCTCACGGCCGGCCAAGGGATGAGGGGTTCATCGGACCATCCGGACCTGGCCGGCAGCCGGATGTGTATTGCGTCGTTCCCCAAAGACCACCGATGGCTGAGGATCATTCGGCGCGGGAAGCGATTCCTGTCATTCACCTCAGCCGACGGGAAGATATGGCAGAAGGCCATGGAGGAGATCTCCCGGAGCTTCACCGACGAGCAGTATGCGGGCGTCTGTTTCCGTGCAGTGCCGGGCAAAGGCCGCGCGTTGTTTCAGGGCGCGCTTGACCACATGACACTGGAGAGGGGTAATGTCCCCGAAGAGATCAGGGAGAAACCCGACAAGCACGACTTGTCTCTCGACAATCGCGTCACCGCCCTGGTACAGGCGTGGAAAGACCCTGACGTCCTGTATGCAAGAACCTCGGGCAACGGGCTGCTCAAGTCCGAGGATCGCGGCGAGACGTGGAGGGCCGTGAACGGAGGGCTGGGCGCGCCCGACGCGCTGGCTGTCCGCTCCGTCGCCGTGCATCCTGCGGACAGCTCGATTGCTTTGCGCGGGAGCGGCAGTGTCGTGGACGGGACGCTCCGGAGCGGGCTCTGGCGGAGCGCCGATGGCGGCAACACCTGGAAGCTGGTCACGCGCGAGCTCGACTTCGACGGCCGTGGCCCCACGAGCGTCTTCGGCGAGGTCATCGCGTTCTGTCCTCAAGACCCCAATCTGGTGGCAGCCGCGGGAGAGACAAAGGGGCTGTTCCTGAGCAGGGACGCCGGCGAGACCTGGACGTGCGCCGGCCTCACGGGAGAGCGGGTCACCTGCCTGGGATTCTACCCTGAGAAAGGCAAGAAGCCCGTCCTCGTCGTGGGGACGTTCGCGGATCGGGAGTTTGAGACGCTTGGTCTCGGCAAGCCGGCCTCCCCGCTGGGGGCGCCCGGCCGCATCTACTGGATTCAGTTCCGCGATGGGAAGCCGCGCATTGGGAAGTGCTGCGAGGTGGAGGATTTCGGCGTGACGAACGTCGGCTTCGGAGCCCACGAGAACTTCGCGACTTTCGCCACCACGCGAGGCGTCTACTACACATGGCAGCGTGGCAATATGGTCTGGCAGCGTCGGCACGACGTGCCTGCGGACAGGCTCTTCACCGCACTGGGCTACAGGCAGTTCATGAAGGAGTGGCGGAAGGACGACTGGCGGCTCAAGTCAACCACCTACGCCGCACCCTTCTCAGGAAAGGGACCGAGCCCCGTGTATTGCTGCCCAGAGCGCACCACCCGGAAGTGGTTCCGCCTCTCCGATGCGGCACGGATAGAACGAGAACGCGGGGCCCCCCGCCTGAGCGAGGGGGTTTCGTGCGTTCTGCCGGACAAGGATGAGGGCAGAACGCTCTACCTGTGCAACCGTCATGGGATTCTCAAGACCACGGACCTCGGCAGGACGTACAGGCTGGTCTACCGGAGCCCCGTGAAGTAGAGAAAGCAGGCTCACCGCAATGAGGAACCCGCCCGCCGACACGCCCAACGTCGTGCTCATCTCGTGCTGATTCAGCGTGAACTGGACAGTCGGAATGCCCGACGCGCCAAGGTCAGCGGGCCGCCTGGAGCATGGCTTCCGCGTCAGCGGCGTACGTCGTGTTGGGATACCTGTCGATGATCTTCCTGAGGTAGGGCACTGCGGCCTTCGGGCGAGGGCTGTTGAGGTAGTTCTTCGCCATCGTCATCCAGCGTCGGCAGTCCGCCGCGGCAGCGGCATCGCGGAGCTTGGGGCCGAGGTCGGGGTCGTTGCGCAAAGCGTCAGATTGCGCGCGGGCCTCGGTGGCGCTCGGCGTGCCGCTGTAGTTGGCAGCCAGGCTCTTGAACGCCTTGTCGGCGGCGACGTAGTCCCTGGCCTTCAGCAGGGCCTTGGCCTTGGCGAGAAGCTCGGCGGCTTTCTCGGCGCGGGCCTTCTCGGCGGCCTCCCGAGCGGCGCGAGCCACCTCGGGGTCCGCGCGCAGCTCCTTGAGCTTCGCCGCCGCCTCGGCCCCGGTTCGGGTACCCTCGTACACGCGGCCGATCTTCTGGAGCTTGTACTCCGCTTCCGAGTAGCGCTTGGCCTCGACGGCCTCGATGGCCGACGCGAGGGCCTCGGAGGCCTGCTTGCCGATCTCGGCCAGACGCTCCTCGGCTTGGGCCACCAGGGGGTCGGCCGATTTGCTGTCCACGATCTTCCTGTAGGTGCGGATGGCCAGCGGCATGTCCTTCGGATCGGCAGCTTTGGCCCGGCGCATCAGCGCGACGAGGCGCTTGTCCTCGCTCTGTTTCCTGAGCCAGGCGCCCACTTCGGGCGCGTACTGCTTGTCGAGGGTGTGGCCCACGCCTTTCATCGTGATGAACGTGACGTTGGCTCCCGCCTTGCGGAGCGCGTCGGCGGCCCGCACGCCACTGTCGTAGGGCACGACCGCGTCCTTGTCGCCATGGAGGACGAGCACGGGCTCGCGCCTCATGCAACTGAGGCTGCGCGAGGCGCCCAGTCCTCCGGCCATCATCATGTAGCCGCGGTAGGTGCCCACCTCCGATGGGTGGAAGCCGAACATGGCCGTGGCGAAGCCGCCCTGGGAGAAGCCACCGATGAAGATCTGCCGGGAATTGATGTGCACGCGCTTGCTGACGGTCCGGATCACGTGGTGGTTGAAGCCCAACTGGGTTTCGATGTCGGCGTAGAAGGCAGCGTCCTCCTGGAGGTACTCCATGCCGACGATGACGTAGCCCTTGCGGTCGGTGATCCACTGCATCATCTTCGTATCGGGCGTGCCGCCGCGGCCGTGGAAGAAGAGGACCAGGGGGAATGCCTTCCGCGGCGTGTAGTCGGTCGGCACAAAGACGGGGAGCTTCAACGGCCCGCGGCTGCTCTTGAAGGCCGGGGTCCCGAAGTCGATGGCCGTCTCGCTGCCCGGAGCGAACTCCGCCGCGGCGGCGGGCACGGCGACGAGCACTGCGATTGTGGCAGCAAGCAACTGGCGCACGATAGACACTCCTTCGCTGCCGCCATCGGCCATCCTGGCATTCCTATACCACTTACTGACCCAGGATGCAAGATCCTGACACGGGAATCTCCCACCTCTACTGCATTGAGACGGAAAGGCAGCAGCCGTGACGTTGACAGAATGCCGCTGCATGCTCTGCGCCCCGAGGATCGCCTCGGCCTGCTCTGGCCAGCCTGCGGGATCGAGGCGCCACGCCAGCCTGCGCTTGCGCCGCCGCAGGATTCGGCTATCCTTGCTCGTCACGCCAGCGCGCACATCTCGGCGCAGGCCGCGGCCGGGTCACGACTGGCTCACTCCCCCGGCATGGAGGATGGCGGGGCAGCCTTTCCCGTGCAATCAGGGCGGCATCGGTTCTCGTCGTTGTTGAGCCAGCCCAAGAGAGACTGCTGGGAGAAGCCCATATGTCGGCAGACCATGTTTTGAGAAGGGCATTCGCGCTCATCGTGGCAACAGCATCCCTCAGCACCGTTGATGGACAGGTCGCGATCGCCGAGCAAGTGTACACCGCCCGTCCCCAGCCACCGACCGACGGGTTGGTGGGCTCCAACTACACCCCGGCCTACGCCGTCAACCAGGTCCAGTTCTGGCACGACTTCCGCCCGGACGTCATCGACAAGGAGCTCGCTGCGGCGCGGGAGCATTTCGGCATCTCGACACTGCGGGTCTACCTCCATGACATCAACTTCTTCGAGGAGAAGAAGGTCCTTCTGGCCAACATCGAGACCTTCCTCACCCTTTGCGCCCGGCACGGCATCCGGCCGGGCTTCGTGTTTTTCGACGGCTGCCACCGACACGAGGGGATCTACCTCGACCGTCCGACCGAGCCCGTGCCAGGCTACCACAATGGCCGCTGGGCGCAGTCGCCGCAGGCGCGTGACATCGACAGGGAGAATCTCGAGAAGTTCAGGCCCTATGTCCAGGAGATCATCCGTGCGCACCGGGCGGACAAGCGGGTGCTGTTCTGGGAGATTCACAACGAGCCGCCGCCGGGCGACGAGTACCGCGACCGGCTCAAGCGGGCCGGCTACCGGTGGGCGAAGGAAGTCGGGCCGATCCAGCCTGTGCTCAATTGCGAGAAGGGCAAGAGAGGCTGGGCCGATTGCGAGGTCACGGACATCGTGGATGCGCACGTCTACAGCAATGCCCACGGCCCCCTGCGTTATCTCTCCGATGTGAACCCAAAGAAGGGAACGGTCTTCACCGAAGCCGGTGCACGCTGGAAGGCGTCGCGGCGCAACTTCGGCGGCCCCATCGACATGGTCTTTTGGCTCAGCCAGCGCCGCCGGCAGGGCAAGTCGACGCCCGGGATGTATCTTTGCTGGGAGCTGATGGTCGGCAACTCCAATTGCCGTTGGCACTGGAGCGACAAGCCCGGCGCCCCCGAACCCGAGATCCCATGGTGCGGCCTGTTGTGGCCAGACGGCACGCCGGTGTCGCTTGCCGAGGCCGAGGCAGTTCGCCGCTACGCAACTGGCAAGTCGCAGGCACTCTTCTTCGAGGACTTCGAGACCCATAGCGCCAAAGCGTGGACACCCTACGGCACGAAGAGCATACCGGTGCGGAACGCCGCCACGCTCGGTCCCGGCGTGAAGATGCTCGCCGGCGACGAAGGGTGGACGGACTACGTGCTCGAAGGGCGAGTCGCGATCAAGCCGGGAAAGAAGAAGGCGGAGCCGGGCAACGCTGGACTCCTTTTCCGGGTCAGCGACCCCGGCGAAGGCCTCGACCAGATGAGGGGCTATGCCGTCACGTTCGACAGCAGCAGCCTCGTCCTGAGCAAGATCGAGAACGGCAAGCGGCGAGCACTCGCCGCCTACGATCTGACCAAGCTCAAGACCAGGACACGGATCAACGAATGGAGCATGATCCGCATCGCGGCGGCCGGCCCGAGGATCCGCATCTGGTTCAACCGCATGCATCCATCGAGTGACCCTGAGAAGGGCCTGCGAATCGATTTCACCGACAAGAGCAACCCGATCCTGTCTGGAGCAATTGGCGCCCGTGCGCAGAACGTTACCGCCATGGTCGACAACATCGTCGTGCTGCCAGCAGGTGGCTGAGGCGGGGAACCACGCATGTACCGCGCCAGGCCCCCCTCGCCGCGCACAAGGGGAAGCGCTGTGCCGCGGACGGCCGGTGGGCGGGCGACACGGCGCACATCATCGGCTTCCAAGGGGTGCTGCGCGGAGGCGAACATCTCAGATGGAAGGGCAGCTCGAAGAGCTCGGAACACTCGTGGAAGCCCTTCATCTCGCTCTGCGGCTTCCACGCCTCGAGGTCGCCGGATGTGACGCCCCCCAACTTCCTGCCGTTGGCCAGGTGAAGGTGGGACCGCGGCCTGCGAGGCTCACCGGCCGCTCATGCACGTGACGCGGCCGTCCTCGAGCGACAGGTATAGCCTCCCGTTCGCCACCGCCAGGCTGTCCCAGGCGGGCGGGGCGTCGAGCCTGTAATCGGCCAGCTTCTCGCCAGTCGTGGCAGAACCAACCCACAGGACGCCGCCCATCCGGCCCTCGTAGGCCCCGGCCAGGTCATCGGCAGGGAAGGCCACGGGAGTACCCGCGACGAAGAGGACGTCTCCCGCCAACACCATGGCTCTCCCCGTGAGCGGGATCTGGCTGGCCCACCGTTTCTCGGCGACGCTTCGGACAGCCAGCTTCCGGGGAGCCTTCTTGCGGCCCCGCTTTTGAATGATGGTCTTGCTCGCTTGCGAATACACGCCTGCGAAGAGAGTGTAGCCGCCCTGCCGCGGATCGAAGGGGCTGATCCGGCCCGGTGTGTAGCCGCGGACCTCGTAGAACCGCTTGCCGTCCATCACCAGGATGTCGCCGTGGGCGGCTTGTCTGCCGGCGGAGATATCGTATCGGATCGTCGTGTCGATCGTCCAGAACGTCCGGTGGTGGGGGATGGCCTCGAGGAAGCCAGGCGACGGGATCAGGTGCGGCGGACGGGGCTCTTCCGGCTTCAGGGGCGCGAGGTCGGGCTTGAACGCCTGCTGCCTGAGGTACAGGAGCTGGCCGTCCGTGAGGAAGATATCGGCCTTGAAGCCGTCGAGCCCGCTGCCCGAGGAAATCCTGCTGGTGATGATCGGATACCCTTCCTTGTCATATGGCCCGTACATGCGGCGCCGGTGGATCACGCGGCCCGTTCGCGGGTCCAGGCCGTACAGGAAGATCCCGCCGTCGAGGAACGAGTTCCTGCCGGCCGCGAAGTAGGCGACACCGTCCCTGACGAGGATGCTGCCGCAGACCGGCCAGGCCGACTCCATCTGGCCGTAGGCGCAGATGCGCCGGTCAGGCAGGCCGCGGAAACGCCACGCCAGGGCGCCGTCGGACGCACGCAGGCAATAGACCCAGCCGTCGCGGGAGCCGAAGAGCAGGAGCCCCTCGTGCCAGGTCGGCGGCGAATCGACGCGAGCTCCCGTGGTGTAGCGCCAGAGGACGCGCCCGTCGGCAGCGTCGAGGGCGCAGACGGCGTGGGCGTCGATGTCGGCGACGAAGACCCTGCCGGCCGCGATGACCGGCGCGCTGGCGCGGGTCGAGACCTTGGCCTCCCAGCGCTTCTTGAGCTCGGCCGGGGCCTTGGCCTTGGTCACGCCCGTCCGCCCGGCATCATGGCGATACGTCGGCCACTCGTCGCCACTGCCGACTGCCTCCTGCCGACTGCCGACCTTCCCGTAGGCGGGGCCTTTCTCGAGTTGCAGGGTCGTTTGGACCCGGATCGGCTGGCCGGAGGACTTGAGGCCGGGCTCGGGGGCCAGGGCGTTCATCGCGTTGAGCATCACCCAGTTGCAGCACGAGCAGGCGGGCGGGCCGCAGTAGAGCAGTCCATTGCAGGGCAGATGGCCGATGCCGCACGTGCTGCGCGCCCAGGGGTTGGGGAACTCGCCGGGCGTCTCCAGCCCCAGGAAGTCGCTTCCGCCCGTCTTGGTGTTGATGTAGTAGCGGTCCGTGATGCGGTTGCGGTAGCAGCGGTCGTGCCCCATGGGGCCGGTCATCTTCTGTCTCAGCGTCTTGACGACCTTGCCGGTCAGCGGATCGTGGCCGTTGTAGTAGCTGGACCAGATTACCCCCGCCGCCAGGAACAGGTCAGGCCCCTTGTGGTGGTTGAGGATGGCCTTGCCGTTCCACATCGCGGCGCCGTCCCTGAGTGCGAAGGCCCGGATGGTCTGCGAGTCTGCCAGGTAGGCCGCGCGGTCCGAGAGCACCAGCGAGGGGGCGACGCCGCCGATGCCGATGCGGTCCTTGAGCGTGATCGGGGCGGGCACGCGCCATCTCTGGCGACCCGACGTCCGGTCGAGGCACACCAGCTCCTTGGCCGTTGAGAAGGCGGCGACCTCGCCTCGGACGGCCAGGGTGGCGCCCTGGTAGCCGGCGGTGTCGTCGCCCGACTTCCGCCACAGCGTCCGGCCGGAGGCGGCATCGATGGCTGCAATCGTGCTCTTCGGATCGGCCTTCACCGGGATCTTGGGGCCGTAGACGGCGAGGGGGAACTGGCTGCTGCCCAAAGCGCCCCTCCCCGCAATGCCGTCCGTGTCAGTGGGGTCGCCGGTGACCACGTACAAGATGCCGCGGTCGTAGACGAACTCGGTGGTCCGTTCGGTTCCCGGGTACTCCTTGAGCACCTTGCCGGTGGCCGCCTCGAGCGCGGTGACCGGCGCGCTGTAGCCCGGCGTGCAATACACGGTGTCGCCGATGGCCGCCAGCCGCCGCTGCAACTGGACGGGGGTGACCTTGGTGCGGATGTTGATCGGATGCCAGTCGGGAAAAGGCCGCTGCCAGAGCACGATGCCGTTGAACGCGTCGCGGGCCACCAGCGCGAACTTGCCCGGAAGGGCCGGGTGCTCGGCGCTCGCCAGGTCCTCGACCGTGAAGAGCCGGCCCTTCGACGACACGAGGCTCGTGATCGACGGCATGGACATGTGCGACCGCATCCATTGCGGCTCCGCGATCCACTGGTAGTGCCGCGGCGGGCCAACGGCGCGGTCGTGCGCCACGGCGTTGTTGTCGGCGTCGTGGAAATGCTGCTGCCACTCGTCGATCTCCTTGGGCCACGGCTTGACCGTCGTGGTCCACTGGCCGCCCCGTTTCACGCAGGCCACCCCAAGGGGTGCCAGCACGCGCATCACCTCATCCGTGCTTGCGCCACCGGGGTCCTCGACAACGGCCAGGTTGATCAGGTTGCTCACGTAGGGGAGACGCTTGCCCGACCACGGCTCCGCGGACACTCGGCCATAGACCCCGAGCGCCTGGAGGTGCTTGCGGGCCGCCTCGACGTTCGTTGCGGCGGTGTCGAGGCCCTGGACGAGGAAGCGGCCGCCCGCCCCCAGAGCGGCGGTCAGACGGCCGTCGCCACAGCCAAGGTGGGCGATCGTCCCGCCAGTGACGCCGGCGGCCTTCAGAATCTGCTGGGCCTGTTCCTTCGCAGCGTCCTGCTCCGCCGCGTCCGCCGCCTGCGCGATCGTCAAGCACGCCAGGGCAATCGCGACACCGATCGTCCCAGCACATGGCACGGAGGCGTTTCCTGCTGTTCTGGCCATCGTCCCATCTCCTTCCTTGCGCTGGTCACTCTCCCGGCTTGCCGGTCGCAGCGCTGATGGACTCGATCGCGACCGCACCGGGCGTACCCTCGATGTCAGGATCAATGCGAATGGCCGTGATCGTCCCCGTCCAGCCAGGGTGTTTCCCGACTGGCACGCGGATGTCGTGGAACGCGCCATCGGCCACGGTCTTGTAGTCCATGTACCTCTGGTCGGAGAAGCGCGGCTCCGTGGCCGTGCACCAGAAGACCTGGCCGCCGGCCCCAGCTTCCTTGCGCATACGGAGCACCAGCACGGGGCAGGTGGCGGCGGGGATGCGCAGCCGGCTCCGTGAGAGGTATGGATCGCTGCCGGTCACGCGGAACGTCAGGGCGCCCTTGACGATTCTCGGCGAAGTGACCGAATGGCGCCCCCGCCAGGCGCGGGCGTCGTTGGCGTCGTGGAAGCGAATGGGGAACGAGCGCAGGACGGGCGGCAGGCTGGCCCATGGGATATCGCGGTCGAGTCGGAATAGCCGTCCCTGGCCGGGTGCGAGCGACACGGTGAAGTTCAGCTCGGCGATCTCGCCCACCACCTTGTCGGTCAGGAAAGCGTCGGGCGGCCCGAGCCAGTAGCTGATGGGATAGGCATCCGGCTTCCAGGCCTCCGCCATTGCCGTCACCGATGCGAGGGTGAGAGCCACCGTGGCGAGCTCCTTCATGTCGAGCACGGTCTTCCCCTTCCGTCATGACCGTCACGTCCACCGCCTGCCGCCCGGCGGCGCGTGGGTATCCTACCACCCGCGCAGCGCCGTCGCAACGCCAGGCTCGGCGACGAGAAGGCACGGACGCTTGGCAGCCTTCCCGTCGCATCGCTCGGCCGCCTCGCGGAGACAAAGCCTCCAGTCACCAATCCTCACCACACGGCATCAACTGTGCCGAATACTATCGTATCCAGTCCAGAAAAGCACGCTTGATCTGAGACCAGGGTGGGTGCGGAAGGGGGTGGACTACGGCTTCCTGGCGGCTGGGGCGTCGTGCCGCGGGGCCTCGGTGCGGTCCCGGTCACCATCGTCGGCGATCTTGAAGACGCAGAGCTCGCCGCACATCGAGCACGTCTCGGCGTCGTGCGGCGCCGCCTCGTCACGCAGGGCGCTGGCCAGGTCGGGATCGAGGCAGAGCTCGAGCTGGCCGGGCCAGTCGCGCCGGCGGCGGCGGCGGGACAGCTCGCGGTCGCGGTCTGCCGCGCCGGGAATGCCCTTGGCGATGTCGCCTGCGTGCGCCGCGATGCGCGCGGCGATCACGCCCTGGCGCACGTGCTCGAGGCTCGGCAGGCCCAGGTGCTCGGCGGGGGTCACGTAGCACAGGAAGTCGGCGCCCGCCCCCGCGGCGATGGCGCCGCCGATGGCCGACGTGATGTGGTCGTAGCCCGGCGCGATGTCCGTCACCAGCGGCCCGAGGACGTAGAAGGGCGCGCCCTTGCACAACTCCTTCTCGAGCCGCACCTGCGCCTCGATCTGCTGGAGCGGCACGTGCCCCGGCCCCTCGATCATCACCTGCACGCCCGCGGCGCGCGCCCGCTCCGCCAGCTCGGCGAGGACCATGAGCTCGTGGACCTGCGGCTCGTCGAAGGCGTCGGCCAGCGCGCCGGGGCGCATCCCATCCCCCAGGCTCAGCGTCACGTCGTGCTCGCGCGCGATGTCGAGCACCTCGTCGTAGCGCTCGTAGAGCGGGTTCTCCTGGCCGTGGTAGCGGATCCACTCGGCGAGGAATGTGCCGCCGCGCGAGACCATCCCGCACACGCGCCGGGCACGCACCAGGGTGTCCACCACCTCGCAGGTCACCCCGCAGTGGACCGTCACGAAGTCCACCCCCTGCTCGGCGTGGGCGCGGACGGTGGCGAGGATGCCGTCGGCGGTCATCGCTCGGATGGTGCCCTCGGCGCGGATGGCGTGGGTGCCGTGGTCGTAGATCGGCACCGTGCCGACGGGCACGCGGGCGCGGTCGAGGATGGCCCGGCGGACCGCCTCGAGGTCGCCGCCTGTGCTCAAGTCCATCACGGTATCGGCTCCGGCCTCCTCGGCCGCGTCGAGCTTGGCGAGCTCCTTGTCGGGGTCGGGATAGTCGGCGGAGGTGCCGATATTGGCGTTGACCTTGGTATGGAGCCCTCGGCCGATGGCGCAGGGCCGGGCCCGCTCGCGGTGGCGGTTGGCGGGGAGCACGACCGTGCCGTCGGCGAGGCCCTGGCGCACGAGCTCGGGCGCCACGCCGTCGATCTCGGCGGCCCTGACCATCTCATCGGTGACCGCGCCGTCGCGCGCGAACAGCAGTTGAGTCATCGGAGCTCTTCTCCACACTCCCTCGCTCTGTCTATTCTACCAGATTGGCTGGCGGGGGGAAACGGCAGTTGCGGGAGGGCCGCGCGGAAGCCCCCTCCAGCAGTCCTCCCCGGACCCTCCGCTGCCGGCTCTCACATTTCTTTTACACCGCTTTTGAGGCGGCGTGACCACTTACGACGCAGGATCGCGTCTAATGGGGATAGAGGCTTCCAGCGCAACCTGCGCGCAAGTCCGACGAGGCAAGACACAGGTTGGGCACATCCTATGGAATCAAGCGGCTCTGCGATGGATTCCATAGGTCTGCCCGAATCGCTGGCTGGCGCTCGAAGAGAAGAGGAAAACAAACCCAGGCGCACTGGCTTTGTTTTCTTGTGTGCCCAACCTGCGT
>CAZDNN010000038.1:14570-20702 GCA_964506385.1 uncultured Planctomycetota bacterium | reverse complement strand
GCAGTCCGAACGGACTTCTGCCACGGGCTGCTAGAGGCCGTTGCGACCGATTCGCGCGGGCAGACCCCCGAGGCGGCCCTCGACGAGGGCCGCCTCGCCGCGCCCTGTCAGCGGCGGGTCACGTTGAGGACCGTGAGGAAGATGCTGAGGGGCGGGACCGTGATGGCGGCGGGGTCGAACCCCCCGATGACGCTGTCGCGGATAGTGACCGCAGGGCGCTTCCCAGGCTCGTTGCAGGCCATCGGGTCGTCGGCCGCAATGACGTAGCGGCGGCCCGTCGAGGCCAGGCTCCCGCCGCGGATGTCGAGCTTCAGCGTTCTGGCCTCGCGGGTGGGATTGACGATGGCGATGGTGGCCTGCTTGCGATCACCGGTTAGGGCGACGGCGACGTCGAGGGGGACGGGACGCCCCTTGACGCCGACGGCGATGGCGCCGAAGTGCCTGCGATAGAGGGCGAGCGGCAGGCCGGTGGTGGCGAAGGCCGCGGCGGTCTTGGTGGTCTTGATGCAGCCGATGACGTTCACCGTCTGGGCGTAGTTGGCCATGAGGAAGACGTCGCGGTGGCGGACCATCTCGTGGATGCCGCGGGCGATGCCCAAGGCGTCCTTGAGGTAGTAGCGGACGCCGAGCTCGCCGTAGAGGTGCTTGCCGTACCAGTAGTTCCATTCGTCCAGCGCGATGGGGACCCTGTGGTCCTTGAGGGCGGGGATCGACTGCCAGTAGCGGCGATGGGCGCGGGCCTTGGCGCGGACCGCCGCGGGGATCTGGGCGACGTGGGCCTCCAGATCCTTGCGCTCCTGGCAATAGAAGTGCTCGCTCAGCAGGTCCATGGCCTCGGCGCAGTGGGTGAGCATCTGCTGGCTCCAGCGGCCGCTGGCGCCGACTGCTACGAGCTTGATCTCGGGGTCCGCCGCACGCATGGCGCGGGCGAACTCGTTGTGACGGACGACGTAGCGCTCGATGGGCACGTGGCCGAGCTGCCAGCCGCCGTACATCTCGTTGCCCACGCCCCACCACTTCACCCTGTAGGGCTCGCGGTGGCCGTTTGCGGCGCGGCGCTTGCCCCAGGGGCTGGTGGCCGGCCCGTTGCAGTACTCGACCAGCGCGGCGGCGAGCTCGGGCGACCCGAGCCCCGTGTTGACGACCGCCAGCGGCTCGGTCTTCAGCTCGCGGCAGAAGGCGATGAACTCGTCGATGCCGAAGTCGTTGTGCTCGATGCCCCTCCACGCGGGGTTCTTCCGCGGCGGCCGCCTGTCCCCCGGGCCGATGCCGTCGCGCCAGTCGTAGCCGCTCACGAAATTGCCGCCCGGCCAGCGGTAGATGGGCGCGTCGAGCTCCTTGAGCAGCGCCAGGGTGTCGGCCCGCATCCCCTTCACGTTGTCCGCCGGCATGAGCGAGGCCGTCCCGATCCAGACCTCGCCTGTGCGGTTGAGGAAGATAGAGAGCCGTGCGTCACCTGTGCTGAATGCAGCCTTGAAGCGAATGGGATGGGGCTGGAAGTCGTCGCTGTCCACCTTGATGGTCGCAACGGGCACCATTCGCGCGCCATCGGCCAGGGAGACGCCAACGGTGCCTTTCCCAGCCAACACGACGTGGCCCGCATACTCCTTCCCCGCCACGACGCCGAGCCCCCGCTGCTCGATCCCGTAGGTGCCGCCAGCCTTCGCGCGGTCGGTGACGGCGATCTTCACCGACCAGTCGCCGACGTAGGGGCGCTCGACGTCCATCGTCAGCGACCAGCCGACCTCGCCGCCCGTCCGCTTCCACGGCGAGTGGCGCGACGCCACCAGATTGAGGAACTTGCGGTCCTCGAGCATCTCCGCCCAAATGCCCCCGTAGATGCACCGGCCCAGGTGCTCGATGAACTGGCCGTAGATGTACGGCGAGATCGGGCCGAGCTCCTCGCTCAGATCGACCAGCGCCGAGGGATGTTCGCGGTCGCCCTTGTGGACGAGCTCGAGGCGCACGTCGTCGAACCATGCTTTGCCCGTGGCCTGGCCCCAGCCGCCGAACAGGCAGTTGGCGAGCACTTCGGTGCGGCGGCCCGTCTCGAACTCCACGGCCACCTCCGTCCAGTCCTTCGTGCCCGTGAGGGCGGGGGTCTCTGCGCCGCCGACGGTATGGATGTTGAACAGCGCGCCGCGGCCCGTCGTCGCCGTCACGTTCTCGGTCCTGATCCAGCCCGACAGGCGGTAGACGGAGTCTGGGTACACGGGCACGCGGATCTCCCAGGCCACGTCGCCCCCTTGCTGGGAGGCGATGGCCACCGCGCGCTTGCCCGTGCGGCCCGTCGGCTCCCAGGTCGGGGTGCCCTTCCCCGCGTAGACATGGGTGCCCCAGCTCGCGGGGCGGTCGCCCTCGCCGTCCTCGAACGACGGGTTGGGGATCAGGTTGGCAGGCTGTTGCCCGGCCGCCACTAGGGCGGCTATGGCGACACAGAGCCCCAAGGGGATCAGGCGCATCGGCTCTTCCTCCAGTCAGGCGGCCCCGTCAGCAGCAGGCATCCGTTGCGCTCGCCATCGTAGATCGCACCCTGCCTGGCGTCAAGGCGCACGGCCTACTTGGTACGCGCTTACGCCGTCAGGCCTCCACGCCGATTTCCCCACGGCTTGGTGGGCTGGCCAGTGACGATAATTGCGGACCTAAACAGGTCCGCAATCATGCTGCGGGCCAAAGGACCCGCACGCTCTCGTCGCCTCGACGCGATGTGGCTGGGACGTAGCACCAAGGTGACCCTGCCAGAATGTCGTCACCTGCCTGACAACGCAACTGCCTGCGTGTCTGGCGCTCGGGAGGGGCTCACGGCAGGGGAGGGGAGTGCCTGGCGCGCGCTCCCCAGGCGCGCCAGGCGTGGACACCGCGCGGGCTACGCCCTGGGCAGGGCGCAGGCGGCAGTGGGAGCCGCAGGTGTGCGGATCGGGGCCGGCGGCCGCACAACGACGGGGCGCAGCAGCCGCCGGACAACCCTCACGACGGAGCTGGCGTCCGTGTGGCGGCCAAGGACGGCATCGACCACGCCCTCGCAGAGGGCCGAGCTGGCCTCCTGCTCGTCCTCGGCGAGCACGACGACCACCAGCTCATCCAGACCGCGATGCCGCGCGATGGCTGCCAGGGTCGTGCCCTCGACATCGGCGAGCCGCTCGCGCGTCAGCAACAGGTCCACGTGCAACGCGCGCAGGACGCCGAGCGCCCCCTGCGCCGTCTCGGCTGGGATGGTCAGGTACCCCGCGCGCTCCAGCGCGTCGCTCAGGCTCAGCCGCAGCAGAGGCGAGTCCTCGGCGATCAGCACCGTCTGCATCGCTTCGACCTCCTACCTTTTCCGCGGGCCGCCACATGGCGTGGCGGCTCGCCTCCAGGCCTCAGTCGAGCGACATGGGGTAGCAAACGCCGTGCCACGGCAGGGGCCAGACTGCACAACTTCCTGCCAGTTCGAAGCATGCGGCGGTGGTACGAGGGGGTGCCTGCCCAACGTCTCGGGGTGGGGATTCCCGCGTTTTGCAGGGGATCACGTCGCCTCAGGCGCCGCCTGACGGGCTCGGCGGGCGGCCAGGCGGCGGTAGGCGCGGCCCACGATGACCTGTACGGCGTGCGGGCGGTTGGGCTCGCACAGGAAATCGTGGCAGGCCCGCAGCCGTGCGGCGTTCGGGCCATCGAGGTCGGAAACCGTGACGACCGCGATACTTAAGACGTCGGCCGCCCGCTTCCCCAGCTCGAGGAGCAGCATGCCGCCGTCGGCGAGCAGCATCGGCGCGGTCGCCAGGACGATCGCGCAGCGGTGCAGAGTCACCATGGCGAGCGCCTCCGGCACGGCATTTGCCGTATGCACCGTATAGCCTTGCTTGACAAGCAGTTCGGTGAGCGCGTCGCGCTCGGGACCCTCCTCGGCGGCGACCAGGACGTGGACGCCCGCGGCCTCCCTCTCGGCGTGCCTCTCGGCCGCGACCACGTCGTCGAGGTCCACAAACGCCGCGGCACACTCGTGCTGGCTGCCGCGGCGCTCGGCCCGGACCACCTCGGCACAGAGCCTGCGCACGCCGAGAGGGCTGGGCAGGTGGACGGTGAGCAGCTCGCCCGGCTCGAGGGCCTCGTGGGCGAAGAAGCGGATGCCGCTGCGCGAGATGTCGCGCACGACCGCTTCGCGCAGCGGGCCGCCCTGGCTGTCGGCCGCGTCTATGCTATGGCGGAAGTAGGTGGCCCGGACGTTGACCCAGTAGCGCGCGTGGCGTCGGCGCTCCGGCATGCCCGGCGGCGCCGGGCGCAAGGCGCCGGGCCGCTCAGCCGCGGACTCGACCAGGCGCTCGACATAGCGCCGCGCCTCGAGCAACTCCTCCGGCGGCAGGCCCCGGAGGGCCGCCGCCAGGTCATCGCGCACGCCTCACCTCGCTTTCTCAAGAGCCCGAGCGGGCATTGTACCCGCTCGGTGGCGCCGCGCAACCGCGGCCGGCGCCAGCCATCGGCCCGTGGCGGGCGAAGGCCCGTCAGCATTCCGACGAATGCACTCTGACCGTGAAGGGGAAAGAGACGTGCCGGACCTTCGAGACAAGATAGAGGCCCGACGCTTCAAGCGCCTGGTGGCCGAGGCCCGCCGACGCTACGGCGGCCCCAGCCGCTATGCCATGCCCCTCACCAGCCGCCCGCCACAGCACGAGGACGCTGACGAGGAGCCCCGCCTGGCCACCAAGCGCGACGAGCCGAGGGAGTAGCAGCCCTCACCCGTCGAGCCGGTACAGCGCCACCGCGTTGTCGTAGAGCAGCATGCGCGCGAGGTCCAGGGCACAGGCCTCGCTGAGGAAGTCGCGGGCCACCTTCTCCGCAAGCACATCCGCCAGGCACGAGCGCGCCATCACCAGGTGGCCGTAGATCAGCTCGGGGAACGGCACGTCGGAGCCGAACCCCAGCAGACGGTGGCCGGGCACCAGGTCGAGCCACTCGGCGAGCGCCCGCCGGCTCCCCTCCATCGTGATCACGTACATCCAGCACATGTTGAGCCAGACGTTCGGATAGTGCTTCCCCATCATCCCCAACTCGCGGGAGTACGGGTAGCCTGCGTGGAAGAGATCGAACCGCACGGAGCGGTGGGCGCGGACGAGCTCCAGGAGGCCCATGGGATTCGAGTCGGGGATGTGCCCCCAGTTGCTCTGCACGCCGGTGTGGATCTGGAAGACGATGCCGAGGTCGGCCGCCAGGCCCGCGAGGAAGAAGATCACGTGGTCCTGGAGCCGCTTGACCTCATCGGGCTTCAGCGGCTTGCCGCGCAGGGCCTTCGCAAGGATGCGGCCGGCGACGGCCTCGCTCACGGGCTCGGAGTGGAGGGTGCGCCAGTAGGCGTGAGCGAGCTTGATGCCGCGGGCGCCGCGGGCCACGTAGCCCTCGGTCAGTGAGGCCAGCGCCGCCTTCAGCGAGCGCAGGTCCGTGATGGACGTGCCGAGGTGCGCTTCGAGGCGCTCCCGCGGCCCGGCGTCGTGGAGGCCCAGCGCCTCCTCCATGCGGAGGATGGCCGTGAAGTAGCGCGGCTCCCAGTCCTGGAACCAGGGGACGTTGCGCACCTGGGTGCGCAGGCGGCAGACGTCCTCGGTCACGTGGCGGTACCAGTCGGGCCGGGCGGTCTTCGCCTGGATGCGCCGGTTGAGCCCGCGCCAGTTGCGGTCGGTCAGCTCCTCACCGCGCAGGCCGAAGAGCGCGCGGTAGGTCACGATGTTGTGCCGCCAGTAGGAGACGTTGCGTGCCTTGGCCAGCACGGCCTTGAGCTTCGCCCATCGCTCGTCATCGCTCGCGCCCGCGAGGGCCTCGCCTGCCGGCTTGCCCGTCACGCCCTCGATATCGCGGTTGAAGTAGCTCATCAGCCGGAACAGATCGAACGGCGCCGCCTCGCGGTACTCCCGCCCGAGCATCGTATGCGAGTGGCAGTCGACCGTCCGCAGCCCCTCCATCTCCGCAAGCAGCCGCTCCCGGAGAGTCCGCCGGCGTGTCTTGCTCATCTCCGCTGTCTCCTTTGGGGTGAACGCCGTCTCAAGGCAGCTCGACGCCCGCACGGCGCGCGATCTTGACAGCCAAGCGCCGGAAGTCCTGGTAGGCGCTCTTCACAGCCTGTGCGTGGGCGCCCACAGCTCCGTCGGCAGCGGTAAGGTGGAA
>CAZDNN010000038.1:0-14560 GCA_964506385.1 uncultured Planctomycetota bacterium | reverse complement strand
CGGGCTTCCAGAGCGACTGAGGCCAAGCTGTCATAATGCTTCAGGATGCCAATGCAGTGCGGGTCGTCGCCCGGATTCGGGATCTCGCGCACCGCCTCGCCGAGCACCGTCTCCCTGTACACGGCGGGGATCTCCGAGAGCCAATCCTCGCACACCGCAGCCGGGTGATCGCGTCTGTGAGTCTGAGCGATCCACTGCTCGTAGCCGTTGGCCGCAGCATCGAGTCGCACGGCGCCCCAGATGACGATGTAGCCGGCAAGTGCCATCGCGCCTTCGGGCAATGAGGGGGCGACGGGAGTTCTCTCCTTCGCTTGGCGCCACTCGTCGCGCCATCTCCTCAGACATGGGCCGACACAACGCAGGCTGCGGACCGACAGCGCGTCGGGCGAAGCTGGCAGCACGATGCAATCAGCAGCAAGCAGCGCGGAGCGGTTGATCGCCCCCAGGGTAGGTCCAAGGTCCATGAGAATGAGACGGGTGCCGGGGATGCGCCTCAGGCCCTCGACGAGTGACGAGAACGCTGACGTACCACAAAGGGCGCGCTCGTCGCCTTCGAGACACCGCGGCCAGAGACGGGACAGCTCGTCCTCGGCCTGCGAGAGCAGGAGATCGCCTGCCAAGAGAGTCAGGCTGCTGCCGAGCGGCAGATGGCGCGGTCGAGCGGTACCGGTGCTGCCGCCAAGAATGGGGCGAAGGCAATCGTACACTGTCTCCGGTCGCTCGTTCTCCGACCAGATGTCCTCCCGGTCCTCAGCGTCAACGAGGGCGGCAGTCACGTCGGCCTGCGGGTCCGCGTCCACAACCACCGTCCTCGCGCCCAGATCATCGTACATCCAAGCGAGGTGGTAGACGAGGGAACTCGTGCCCACGCCTCTCCTCCCGCTCAGGAACGCGATCACAGGAGCGCTCATGGCCGGCTCCTGAGGGTGACGAGGACGTGGGAGCCTTCGATGGTGAACTCGGGCGGGGGGTTGCCGTTGGCGGCGAGGGCCTTGCGGGCCATGGGGATGCCGACGCCGAAGCGCTGGACGTAGCCGAGGTTCTTGAGGACTTCGGCGAGGTGGGGGTTGCGGTAGTCGGTGATCCCCGGGGTGGCGAAGTTCTCGCGGGTGACCTGTCCGAAGGGGCCGCCGGGGTTGAGGATCTCGATGCGGTCGCGGAGCCACGTGATGCGGACAGGGGCGTGGGTGCCCTCGTAGGTGCGGTGGAGGACGGCGTTGCGGGCGAGCTGCTGAAGCGCGACGAGCGGATAGTCGGGGTGCCGCACCTCGACCGGGCCCGCCGTGATGTCGGAGGCGACGGAGATGTGAGCCTGGAACACGTCGTCGAGCATGCGCAGCAGGTCGGACAGTGGCCCGCCGATCTCCTTCTGGTCCTTGATCGGGTCGGTGAGCTCATCGCCGTCGATGCGCAGGAACTGCACGTAGCTCCCCGGGACGAATGCCCTGGGGTCTTTGCCGAGGGTCAGGATGCCGAGGACCGTGGGCGTGGGCGGGGCCTCGGTGGTGGCCATGCGGGTCGAGACGAGCTGGTCCTCGGTCGAGCGGTCGTTGGCCTCCAGGATGTCGGGGGCGACGGTGGAGGGCAGGTACTCGCGCTCGAAGAGCGCGAGGTCGAGATCGTCGAGGGTGGCGGACGGCACGGGGCGGATATCGAAGGGGAGGTCCCGCGCCCGCCGCTTCTCGGCGAGGCGGCGCTCCTCTTCCGGGGTCGCGACACGGGTCGTCGGGCCCACACGCACGTAGACCCGCCCGCGGTGCCGAACAGGCGGCGAGTCCGAGGGCTGCACGATGACGACCGCGACCTCGCACCCACAGAGGACCTTCTTCTGGACAGTCATCGCCGGGAGAGGCAGGATGTTGCCGTGGGAGCGGATGTCGCTGAGCCTGCGGAGGAGCTCGTCGGTGACAGGCAAGCCGGCACAACGCCCGTCGTCCTCGACCCCGACGAACAGGACGCCGGGCTCCTCGTGGCCGGGCAGGTCGTTCGCGAAGGCGCAGATGGCTTGCCGGATCGCCTCGATATCCGACGCCGAGCGCTTGCGCTCGACCCGGTCAGACTCGGGCCCGCTGAGGAGTTCCGCCAACTCGTCGTCGGTCACCGCGCTGTTCCTTTCCTCTGACCCGCTGTATTATACGCGGAACGGGCTTGGCCGCCACCCCCTTTGCTCAGGTTCGGCGGCCGCGCGCAGGAGGACACAGCAGTGAGCACAAGCGGCGAGCTGGCGGCCCTGGGCGGGCCGAAGGCGGTGACGGCGGCGGGGCCGCGGTGGCCGTGGTTCAGCGACGCGGAGATCGAGGCGGTGCGCCAGTGCCTCCTGCGCAGCCGGGAGGACTGGCGGGAGGCGTGCACCGCGGCGGGCGGCGGCACGGCGGAGCGGCTCGAGTTGCGCTTCGCCGAGTCACTGGGGCGCCGCCACGCCATCGCCACTTGCGGCGGCGGGCCGGCCCTCCACATCGCGTGCATGGCCGCGGGGGTCGAGCTCGGCGACGAGGTGGTCACCACGCCCTATAGCTGGGGCCAGACCGTCTCGTGCATCCTCCAGGCCGGCGGCATCCCCATCTTCGCCGACATCCACCCCGACACCCTCACCCTCGACCCCGCGCGCATCGAGCCGCTCGTCACCGAGCACACCAGGGCCATCGTCGTCGCCGACATCTTCGGCATCCCCGCCGACATGGACGCGATCCTGGCGGTTGCCGAGCGCCACGGCCTCATCGTGATCGAGGACTGCGCGCAGGCACAGGGCTCCCGCTACAAGGGGCAGCCCGTCGGCACCCGCGCCCACCTGAGCTGCTTCTCCATCGGCTCTGGCAAGAACCTCGCGGCCGGCGACGGCGGCCTGCTGGTCTGCGACGACGACCGCCTCTGGCAGCGTGCCCTGCTCGCGGGCATGCACCCGGGCCGCACCCATCGCGAGATCGCCGACCCCGACCTCAAGGCCCGCATCGACAGCCTCATCTACACCTATCGCATCAACGCCTTCACCGCCGCGCTCGCCCTCGAGCAGATGAATCGCGTCGAGGACCTCAATGCCTGGCGCCGCCGCAACGCCGCGACCCTCCGCGACGGGCTCGACGGTGTCCCCGGCATCCGTCCCCTCGACCTGCCCGACGGCCTCGACCCCGCCTGGCACATGGTGCCGTGGACCTTCGTCGCCGACGACCTGCCCGGCGTGAGCCGCGCCCAGTTCGTCAAGGCCCTCGCCGCCGAGGGCGTGCCCGTCTCCGCCGGCTACGTCGGCACGCCCATCCACCTGCGGCGGACCTTCGCGCGCAAGGAGTGGTGGCTGGGCAACGGCTACCCGTGGGCCGCCAGCGCGCGGGGCGAGGCCATCGTCTATCGCGAGGGCGACTGCCCCGTCGCCGAGCGCCGCTGCGCCGAGCTCGATCTCATCCTCGGGGGAGGGGGCTGGTGGCAGGACGTGACGCCGCTGCTCGACCAGATCGTCGCCGCCTTCCGCAAGGTCACCGCGCGGCCCGAGCGCCTCGCCAACGTCGAGGCCTGACGACCGCCTTCCGCGTGGCAGGCCGCTCGTCTAGTCAGGGGACTCGCGCGTCTTGCGGTCACAGATCAGCTCGCCGTTGACGCCGACGTTCTCCGGCGGGTTCTCCTTGATGAGCACGGTGATGTGCGGGATGCCGTAGACCTCGACGGCGACATCGGTGAGTCGTCTCGCCAGGTCCCGTTTCCTGGCGATGTCGTGGATCGGGGGGCCTTCCACAGTGATGGTCGGCATGGCGATTCTCCTCACCTCATGCCTGTCCAGGCGGGTTCGGCGCGGTCCGGGCCGGCTGGGTCACGGCGCCCCTGGGCCGCGGGCGCCGTCCTTGGGTCGGTCGGGCTGCCGGCGGCCGCCCTCCTCGGTCTGCCGTGCGGCGTCGAGGCGCTTGAGGAGCTCCTCGACGCTCGGCCCCCTCATGGCGGCCCATTCCATCCTCGCCCTGAGGTACTCAGGGATCGTCACCGCGCCATCGGCGTCCCCGTCGAGCGCCTGGAAGATCGCTCCGGCCTTCGCCACGAACTCCGCCTCGGTCATCGTCCCGTCGCCGTTGCCGTCGAGCTTCCCGAAGATCTCCTTCGCCTTGTCGGTGATCCTCCTGTGCTCGACGTACCGTTCTTGCGTGATCACCCCATCGCCGTCGGTGTCCGCGGCCTCGAAGATCCTCCGGGCCTGCTCTTTGTTCTTGAACCTGGAGTTCTCGATGTACTCCTGCCTCGTGAGCTTGCCGTCGTGGTCTTTGTCGAGCCACTGGAAGATCTGTGCCGGGCTCGGTCTCCTCCCCTCAGCGCCCGCCAGGACAGGGGTGGCAAGCGCCACGCAGATGACGACCGCCGCCCAGGCCGTCGTTCCGTTCACCATGGCTCCGGACCTCCTAAGCTCGTTGGTATCAGGTCTCTGCTTCTTGCTTCTCGGCCCCTTCGTCATGGCCCTGCGAATCCTGTGAAGACGCGGCCGAACTCGCGGTAGTAGGGCTGGGGCTTCGCACCGGGCATGTCGACCCGAGGATTGGCCTGCACGGCATCGCGGCCGGCCTCGATGGCCTTCAGCATCGCCACGTAGTCGGGGTCGGAGGTGGTGGGGAAGACGGGCGCTTTCTGCTTGCCCTTGGGATGGCAGAGGCCGAGGCCGCCGGCGGCCTTCGCCAGCGGCGCCGTGAGGACGCGGCTGAGCGCGGGGCGGCTGAGATTGACCCACCGATGGGCGGGCGACGGCCTACTACCACGAACCGGCGGCACGGCGTGGGCGAGGCGCTGCTTGTGGCAGCCGCCGCACCGACGCTCGTAGACGGGGGCAAACTGCCTGGCGTACCACGGCTCGGCCCACAGGTCGCGGCAGCCGCTCTTCCCTGGCCGCGTGTGCTCGTAGGTGCCGTAGTAGGGGACGTTGGCGTCGATCCAGACGTAGACCCGTCGGCGATCCTCGGGCGGCAAGAGGTGGCCGCAGTGGTCGCTGTCGATGCGCTGGAGGAGCTTGCTGACCTGGGCGCCCGTGCTGCGCGGCGGGAGCGTCTTCGTGGGGGCGCGAAGCAGCCACATGTAGTGGACGAGGCCGCGGTCCACGAGGCTGTTGTAGGCCATGTTGAAGTAGCGGGTCTTGTCGCCCGACAGGTCGAGGCCCTTCTTGGGGTCCTTCCCGCTGTGGCACTTGATGCAATGGCGGTCGAAGACGGGCTGGACGACCCTGACGAAGTCGATGAGGCCGTCGTTCCCCCAGGCCGGCGGCTCCGGCTTCGAGGGCGGCCGCTGGAGAGCGAGCGGCGTGATGTTGGGCGGCGCCTGCTCGCGGCCCTCGTGGCAGCCGATGCAGCTCTGCCGCTCGCCGGGCATGAGCTGGGTGGCCGAGCCCATTCGCTGGATCTCCTTGCCGCTGGCGTCGAGAGCCTGGAAATAGATCTCCTTGAGGGCGGGCGCCTCGAAGTACGCCGAGCCGTCGGCCTCGACGGGCACGGTGCCCCAGCACTTCTTGACGTAGTACGTGCCCCGCCCGATGAGCGGGTCCATGTCGTGGGCGCGCTGGCCCCGCATGTTCGGCCACTTGGGCACCTGCTCCATGATTTGGATGGCCTTCACCTCGCCGCGGCGGACGCCGCTGAGGCCCTGGTAGACGTCCACGAGCAGGTACGTCCCAGCCGGCCTGCGGTCGCGGCGGTGGGGCGCCACGGCGGGCGGCGGGGCCGTCGGCCGCAGGAGGAGCGGGTTGTAGCAGGACATCGTGGGGTCGGAGACGACGAGCTCCTTGTTGTCGCGGTCGTCGAGCACGTAGATGCCGAAGCGGCCGGGCGTGGCGTTGCCGTAGGCGACGAGGAAGGCGTGGTCGTTGATGGGGAACGGGTCGCGGTAGGACCAGCGGAAGGACTTGTCGGCGATGCGGGGGAACTCGCGGGTGATCCAGCGGAAGCCGACATCGCGGCGGGATTCCAGCCCGTTGTAGTTGCTGATAGTGCCGATGGCGCCGTGGGGCCAGCCGTGGTGGGGCGCGAAGGTGGCGACCACGTCGCGGCGCCCAGGGATGGGCCGCGCCTGCCAGAAGACGGCAGGATCCCGGATCGTGTTGCCGAAGAAGAGCTGGAGGCGGGTGCCGTCGGGGTTCATCGTCCAGAGGCCCTGCCGCCAGGTCAGCGTGCGATCGACGTACTCCCAGCGGGTGAAGAGCACCCGGCCGTCGGGCAGCATCTGCGGCGAATGGTCCTGAAGGGTGTTCGCCGAAATCCGCTGGATGTTCGACCCGTCGCGGTCGCACACGAACATGGCCGTCGCCGCCCCTGGCTGACAGAGCGCGTAGCTGCCGACACGGGTCGAGACGAACAGCAGCCGCCCGTCGGGCAGAAGCAGCGGATGGACGTCGTGGTAGGGGCCTTCGGTGATCTGCCGCAGGCCAGAGCCATCGACGCCGATCTCGTAGAGGTGATAGCTGTCGCCCCGCCGCTTGAAGGAGAAGAAGAGGGTCTTCGCGTCGTAGGACAGGTTCATGTCGAAGATCGTGCCGCGCCGGTCGCGGAAGATGGTGCGAGGTCGCGCGTCGGGGCGGCTGGGGTCGCAGACGCGGATGGAGCAGCCCCACCGGCGAACGATGTCCCACGACGGATAGGTGCCGAGGCCGAAGGGCCGCTCGAAGGGATAGCGGGTGATGAACGCCACGGGCGGCAGCCCCCGCAGCTCCGCGAGGAGGCACTCGCTCTTGAGCGCGCGGGCCGTCGCCGCATCGGGCGCCGCCCGCAGCGCGGCGAGGCGGCGGGCCAGGTCCGGCGGCACATCGGCGTTGCGGGCAACAATGGCCTCGCACTCGGCGAGGAGCGCCTCGCGCGAGCGCGCGCTCACCTTCTGCTCGTGTGCCCAAACCACGCGGCGCTCGTCCGCCAGGGACTCGCCGAGCGGCCGCTGCGGGGTGCCGGGGTAGACCGTGACCTGGAAGTTGTCGTACTCGACCCGCGTGCGGCACGTGCCGAGCCCGAGGGTGCCGGCGATGCGCTCGGTGACCCGCTCGGCGGGCAGCTCGACGCGGAACTCCCGTCGGCCGTCGATCCAGCCCTCGCACACCGAGCGGTTGACGACCACCTTGATGTGGTAGAGCCGCCCCGTCTCGACCTTCAGGCCCGTGCGGGTGCCGGGCACGCGCTCGACCATCGAGTACGTGTTGTTCCACCCCCCGATGTTCCACCACACGCACTTGCCGTGGTAAACGAAGATGAGGAAGAAGCCCTCGGCGCCCGCGCGCTTCCGCGCATCGACCTCGACGGCGTAGTGGTCGGTCAGCTCGATGCCGTCGAAGAACGTCAGCGGCACCCCGCCCGGCGAGTCCTGCACGAGGCGGCCGTCGCGCACCGTCCACTCGCCGCTCGCGTGGTCCCAGGCCTTGTCGTTCTCGAAGCGCTCGACGGCGCGCGCCCTGGGCTCCTCGCCAGCCCACCCGGCCGACGTAGCCAGAACACAGAGGAGGAAGAGCCGTCGCATACCCTGGCGCCTTCCCTGTCGAGGAGCGGCCACCGGCGCATCATAGCGCCCCGCCGTCGCCCGGGCAAGGGCGGCCAGCGCGCGCGCAGCGCCCTGCCTTCGGTGAGCGGGCAGTGGCGAGACGCTGGAAGACACCCTCCCACCGGGCGTCGCTCACAGCGGCGGCCTGTGACCTCGCATGGCTCCAGCGCAGTTGCCCAACTCCGCCACCGCTCGCGGGCCTCAGCCTTGACCTGCTGCGGGGCGCGATCTAGAATCCCTGTGTCCCCGCGACCGCCCTCTCAACCAAAGGAGACGATCATGGGCAAAAGCCTGACCCGCCGAGGATTCCTCGCAGGGCTGGCCGCCGCCGTGCCGGCCGTCGCCGCGGCGAGGCGGCTGAGCGCCGCGCCGGCGCCCAAGCCGAACGTCATCGTCATCTACGCCGACGACCAGGGCTATGGCGACCTGAGCTGCTACGGCGCCAAGAAGCTCCACACGCCCCATCTCGACCGCATGGCCGCCGAGGGCATGCGGTTCACCGACTTCTACGTCTCCGCGCCCGTATGCACGCCGACCCGCTCGTCGCTCATGACAGGCTGCTACCCCCGACGCATCGGCCTCCACCAACACGTGCTGTTCCCCCACTCGACCAAGGGCCTGAACCCCTCGGAGATCACCATCGCCGAGCTGCTCAAGGGACAGGGCTACGCCACGGCCTGCGTCGGCAAGTGGCATCTGGGCTACCAGACGAAGTTCCTCCCCACCCGCCAGGGGTTCGACTCCTACTTCGGCATCCCCTTCAGCAACGACATGTGGCTTCCCCCCGGCATGGCCTACGCCGCCGACGCCAAGCTCCCGCCCGGCCTCGATGCCGAGACCCGACGGACAGGCGAGAAGAAGCGCAACCAGGTGCCCCTGATGCGCAACGAGGAGGTGATCGAGTACCCCGTAGACCAGACGACCCTCACCGAGCGCTACACCGAGGAGGCCATCCGCTTCATCACGGCGAACAAGGGCCGCCCCTTCTTCCTCTACCTGCCCCACACCATGCCCCACTACCCGCTGCACATCTCCAAGCGATTCAAGGGCAAGAGCAAGGGCGGGCTCTTCGGCGACGTCATCGAGTGCATCGACTGGGGGGTCGGCCAGATCCTCGCCACCATCAAGAAACTCGGCATCGACGAGAGAACGCTGGTGATCTACACCTCGGACAACGGCCCTGCCGCCGGCTCGGCCGGGCCGCTGCGGGGGAAGAAGGGCTCCACCTGGGAAGGCGGCATGCGCGAGCCGTGCATCATGCGCTGGCCCGGCAGGATCCCCGCGGGCACCGTCTGCTCCGAGCTCGCCACCATCATGGACCTCCTGCCCACCATCGCCAGGCTCGCGGGCACCCAGGCCCCCACTGACCGCGTGATTGACGGCAAGGACATCTGGCCCCTCATGGCCGGCACGCCGGGCGCGAAGACGCCCCACGGAGCTTTCTTCTACCACACCGCGCGGGGCCAGCTCGCCGCCGTCCGCAGCGGCACCTGGAAGCTCCACATCGTCCCGCCGCGCCGGCGCCGCAAGAAGGGCGAGCCGCCGCCCAAGCCAACCGGCCCCCTGCTCTTCGACCTCTCGACCGACATCAGTGAGTCCCGCAACGTGGCCGGCCAGCATCCCGACGTCGTCGCGCGCCTCACCGCGCTCCTCAAGCGCTTCGACGCCGAACTCACGGCCCACAGCCGCCCAGTCGGCAAGGCCTGACCTCGCAGGAGAGGGCGGGGGTCAGGCGGTGGCCATGGGGCTGGTGTCGTGCCCCGGGTCGCCTGCGGGGACGCCGTCTTCGAGGACTCCCTCCTCGCGGTAGCGGCCGAGCTTGTTGCGGAGGGTGCGCGGGGTGACCTCAAGGATGCGGGCCGCTTCGGTCTTGTTCCAGCCCGTGCTCTCGAGGGTCCTGAGGATCAGCTCGCGCTCCATCTCGTCGATGGACTGGCCGACGACGATGCCGCTGCCGCGGCGGCGGGTGCGGACCGTGGTGAGGTCGGCCGGCAGATCGCCGGGGGTTATCTCCTCGCCGGTGGCGAGCACGACGGCGCGGTGCACGGCGTTGCGCAGCTCACGGATATTCCCCGGCCACGGCGCGCGGCGCAGCATGTCCATCGCCGCCTTGCCGATGCGGCGAGCCGGGGAATCGCACTCGCGGACGAACCGCCTGAGGAAGTACTGGGCCAGCGCCGGGATGTCGTCGCGCCGCTCCCTCAGCGGGGGCAGGACGACGGGCACGACGTTGAGGCGGTAGAAGAGGTCCTCGCGGAAGCGGCCCTCGGCCACCTCGCGCCCGAGGTCGCGGTTGGTCGTGCACACCACACGGACGTCCACCTGGATGGTCCGGGTGCCTCCGACGCGCTCGAACTCCTCTTCCTCGATGGCCCGCAGCAGCTTAGCCTGGAGGGCGGGCGGGATCTCGGAGATCTCGTCGAGCAGCAGCGTGCCGCCGTGGGCGAGCTCGAAGCGCCCCTCGCGGCGCGCGATCGCGCCGGTGAAGGCGCCGCGCTCGTGGCCGAACAGCTCGCTCTCGAGCAGGCTCTCGCTGAGTGCGGCGCAGTTGACCGCGATGAACGGGTTGTCTCGGCGAGGGCCCGCGCAGTGGACGAGGCGGGCGATCAGCTCCTTGCCCGTGCCGCTCTCGCCCTGGATGAGGACGGTGGCCTTGCTCTGGGCGGCGCGCCGCACGGTTTCCACTACCTCGACGATGCTCGGGTGGCTGCCGATCAACTCATCGGCGTCGTGCCCGGCCGCCTGGGAGCGCAGGTAGCGGTTCTCCCGGACCAGGTTGTGCCACTCGTGGGCGCGCTGGAGCAGCAGGTCCAGGCGATCTGGGCGGACCGGCTTGACGAGGTAGTCGAAGGCGCCGGCCCGCATGGCCTCGACGGCGCTCTCGATCGTGCCGTAGCCCGTGATCAGGACCACCGGCGCGTCGCGGTTGACCTCGCGGGCGCGCTGGAGCACCTCGAGCCCCGTGAGCCCGGGCATCCGCACGTCGGTGAGCACAAGGTCCAGCTCCTCGCGCTCGAGATGATGAATGGCCTGCTCGCCATCGGTGGCGAGGAGCACCTCGCAGCCGTGGCGGGTCAGCAGCTCGAAGAGCAGCTCGCGGGTCGAGGCGTCGTCGTCAGCGACCAGCACACGTTCGATCGCCATGGGGTTTCCTCGTCGGGCTCTCGGGTTGCGGAGTTCACGTTGCGGACGTCTTCGGCTCCTCGGCGGCAGCGCGTCGCGGCAGGGTCAGGACGGCGGCGGTGCCGCCCTCCGGCCCGCTGTCGATAGCAAGGGTGCCGCCGTGGCGGCGCGCGATGGCCTGGACTACGGCCAGGCCGAGCCCTATCCCCTTGCGGCGGGTCGTCACGAACGGGTCGAGCACCCGCTCGCGGATCTCCTCGGAGATGCCGCAGCCGGTGTCCTCGATCCGGATCTCAACCGCTTCCTCCCCCTCGACAGGCGACAGGCGACACGCGACACGCAGCGTGCCGCCCTCTGGCATGGCGCGGACGGCGTTGGCCAGCAGGTTGAGGAGCGCCTGGCGGAGCAGATCGGGGTCCGCCTCGATGGCGTCGGCCTCCGGGGCGAGGGACATCTGGACGTCGAGGGCTTCGCAGCCCTGACGGCGCGCGTCCTCGACGGCGAAGGCGATGGCCCCCTCGACGACCGCGCTGACGGAGACGAGCCGCGGGCGGACGATGAAGGGCTGCGCGTGGTCGAGCAGGTTGGTCAGCAGTGTGTTCAGGCCGCGTGCGCTGGCGGCGACGTGGCTGGCGAATGTCCGCCGCGGGTCGTCGGACGGCAGGTCGGCGGCGAGCAGCTCGGCGAAGCCCTCGATGGCGTTGAGCGGGCTGCGGATCTCGTGGGCCACCAGCGCCGTCCTCTCGCCGAGGGCGGCCAGCCGCTCCCGCTCGTCGTCCTGGCGGGCCAGCCGGTCGCGGGCCTCAGCGAGGTCACATTCGAGCTCGCGGACGCGCGCCAGGAGCCTGCGGTGGCCCTCGTCGAGACGCTGCGGCGGCCACGCGAGCATGGGGAGCACGACGGGGACGCCGACGCGGGGCTTCGGCTGGCCTGTGCGTGGGGGCGTGGGCACGGTGTCACTCCGATCGGGTCGGTGTTCCGGCGGTTGCAGACTCTCCGGACGACTGCGGGCCGAGGCGACTCAGCGCAGCAGGTCCACGGAGCTGGGGAGCGGGTCGTCGGTGGCCACGGCGGTGGCTGTGGGCTCGGGCGAGCACTGGAGGAGGAGCTGCTCGTTGAGTTGCTCCTGCTCCATGAGGGCGGCGATGATCTCAAGGACAGTGTCGAGCTGGGCGTTGAGGCGCTCGCGGGTGGCGGGCGCCACCTCCTCGCTCCACCATCGGCGCTTGAGTGGCTCGATCTGCTCCTCGATCTCGGCGAGCGCGTGGAGCAGCTCGTCCTTGAGCTCGAAGAGGCTGGCGCAGGCATCGATGTCGCCGCGCTCGGCGAGGAGCTCGCCCTGGCGGCGGCTCAGGTCGAGCAGGCGGTGGTAGATGCCTGCCTCGAGGGCGTAGCTCTCGGCGAGCCGCTCGGCCAGATGGGTGCCCGTTTGGATCCGTGCCATCGCTCCGTCTCCTGTCCAGGGGGCGCGGGGCGCCGGGTCAGCGTGTGGGGGAAAGAGGCGGTGAGCAGGACGAGGCTTCAGGGCGTCGAGGTTTGGGGCAGGCGCGATCGGGGGCCGGCCTGGGCGGCCTGCCGCGGATGCGGCGCGGACGGACAGGGGTGTCTCGGCTGGGGCCGAGCGGTCGTCCGCGGGGAGCCCGTCGATCGGTTCGGAGCCCTCGTCCTGCTCTCCGCCGTACGGCTCAGGTCGGTGGGTTGCCGGGGCAGAAGCGGGTGGCGTCCCGGCAGGGTCGGTGGCCGAGCCAGCCTGGCCGTCGCCGCGCGTCGCGGCGTCGTCGGCGATGATGCGGTGCGCGCGGCTCACGTGGCGGGTCATCTCAGTGCGCCCTCCCCGGAGGCCGCGCCAAGGGGCACTGAGCCGAAGGAGGCGGCAACATCGGTGTCCGCGGCCAGGAACTCGAAGAGCCCGCCGAGGCCACACAGGTCGAACAGCTCGCGCACCGCGGGCCGGCAGCCCAGCAGCTTGAGGTCGCCGCCGCGCTGCCGCAGCTCGCCCAGGTGGGCCACCAGCACGCCGAGGGCGCGGCCCGAGGCATAGCGGACCCTCCGCAGGTCCACCACCACGTGGCTCGCCTCGGCGATCAGGGCCTCGCCCAGCCGCCGGCGCAGCGCCTCGACCTCCTCGCCCAGCAAGCTCCCGCGCGGCACGATCACGCGCACACCTGTCCTGGCTTCCAGTTCGGTCAGCACGATTGGCGTCCTTTCTCCATCCGCACGGTGGTGCCGCGGCCCGCGGCAGACTGGACCTCCACGGCGTCCATGAGCCCGCGCATCATCAGGAAGCCCCGGCCCGACTCCCGATACAGGTCCGTCGGGCCCGCGAGCACGGGATCCGCCGCCGCGGGGTCACAGCCGCGGCCGGCGTCGCTCACCTCGACCACCAGGTCGCCCGGAGTCCGCAGGTAGCGCACCTCGATGAGGCCCGCCTCGCCGTCGTAGGCATGGCGCTCGGCGTTCTGGATCGCCTCGGCGACCGCCGTCGCGACGCGGAAGGCGTCGGCCGGCTCGAAGCCAGCCTCGCCGGCCACCTCCTCGCTGCGCCCGAGGTAGTCGGCGGGCGCGCACGGGGGCCGCAGCGTCAGCCGCGCCTCCACCAGCCCGCGCACCAGCGCCCCCACGGCCACCCGGAGGCAGGCGCCGGCCCGCAGGTGCTCGGCGTCGTCGAGCGAGCCGCGCGGGTCCGTCGCCTCGGCGCCGGGGCTGGCCACCACCAGGCGGTCGCTCGCCTCGATGGCCACGCCCACATCGTCGTGCCGCCGGGTCAGCACGTCGCTGCCAAGGCCCCCGCCGCACAGCCGCGCCTCCACCTCGCCGCTGGTGGCGAAGCGCAGCACCTGGCCGGGGATGTCCACGATCCCGAGGAAGCCCGCCAGCGACTCGCCCAGCCACTGAGCGACGGCGGCCAGCGCCGGCCGCGGCCGATCGCGGTGCGCCAGCTCGGCGCGGCAGAGCGCCCGCAGCACCTCGCGGCCCGCGGACGGCTCGGCGGCGAACAGGATGCCGCGACGGCCCGGCCCCACACGCCACAGGTCGAAGGCCCAGCCGGTCTCGCCCGGCCCCGTCAGCCACTCGTGGGGCAAGGGTGCGAGGCCGAAGGGGCTGGGCGCCTCGCGGGTCGGCCGCCGCGAGCCCAGCGCCTGCGCGATGCGGCGGCGCAGCTCGGCGATCTGGAAGGGTTTCGTCACGTAGTCCGCCATGCCCAGCCGCATCGCTTCGACCGCCGTCGGGAGCGAGCCGTAAGCCGTCGCCACGATGCCCGCCACCTCGGGCTGGCGCTCGCGGATGCGGCGGAACAGGTCGAGGCCGTCCATCCCCGGCAGCCGCACCTCGGTGACGACCAGGCTCAGCGGCGTGTGGCCGGCCACCTCGAGCGCCTCGGTGCCGCTGCCCGCCACGACCACCTCGTAGCCGTCCTGGCGGAGGGCCGTGGCCAGCGCCGCCTTCAGCGCCCGCTCGCTGTCTGCCAGCAGGATCCGTTCCATAGCAGGTCAGCTCCTCGCTACGTCGGCGCGGGGGAGGTACGCGGTGAAGCAGGCGCCGCTGCCCGGCGTGCTCTCCGCCGTCAGGTGTCCGCCCTGGCACTCGATCAGCCGCCGCGCCACGGCCAGGCCCAGGCCCACCCCGCCAGGGCGCGTCGTGAAGAAGGGCTCGAAGGCGCGCCGCAGGTCCGACGGCAGCAGGCCGGCCCCCGTGTCGGTGAAGGTCACGCACACGAACCCCGAGCCCACGTCCGGCTCGAGCACTCTGACGAAGAGCGTGCCGCCGTGGGGCATCGCCTCGATGGCGTTGAGGATGAGGTTGACCACGAGTTCCCGCAGTTCCGCGGGGTGCCCCTCTACGGGCGCCACCGGTGCCAGGCGCTCCTCGAGGCGGATGGGGGTTCTGAATGAGCGGATGCGGGAGAGGCACATGGCGGTGGCGTCGCTGCAGCGATCGCTGCGGCCGGGGCGCCGGAGGT
>CAZDNN010000037.1:0-20788 GCA_964506385.1 uncultured Planctomycetota bacterium | reverse complement strand
GACCGACCGCCGCGAGGCGCTCGCGGGGACCGACTACGTGGTCGTCGCCATCGCCGTCGGCGGCAGGGCGTACGCCGGCTCGCCGTACTACGACGAGGTGATGATCCCCGCCGAGTACGGCGTCGAGCAGTCGGTGGCCGACACGGTGGGGGTCGGCGGCGTGTTCCGCACCCTCCGCACGGCGCCCGAGATGCTCCGCATCTGCGACGACATGGAGACGCTGTGCCCCGACGCCCTGCTGCTCAACTACACCAACCCCATGGCCATGCTCTGCTGGGCAATGGCCGAGGCGACGGACATCGACGCCGTCGGCCTCTGCCACAGCGTCCAGGGCACGACGAACCAGCTCGCGAGCTACATTGGCAAGCCCCGCGACGAGGTCAGCGCCTGGGTCGCCGGCATCAACCACATGTCCTGGTTCCTCGAGCTGCTCTGGAACGGCGAGGACGCCTACCCGCTCCTGCGGGCGGCCTACGAGGACCCTGAGACCCGCGCGAAGGACCCCGTGCGGATGGAGATCTTCCGCCAGTTCGGCTTCTACGTCACCGAGTCCACCACCCACATGAGCGAGTATGTCCCCTGGTTCCGCAAGCGGGCGGAGTTGCGGGAGCAGTTCGCGCTGAAGGACCGGCGGCCGGCGAAGGAGGCGGAGGCGTCGCGGTGGGACTGGCAAGACCCCGACTTCCTCGCCCAGGTCAACGGCGAGAAGCCCATCGAGGTCCGGGCCTCCCACGAGTATGCCTCCGGCATCATCAACGCCATGGAGACGGGGGAGGTCTTCCGCTTCAACGGCAATGTCCCGAACGACGGGATCATCACGAACCTGCCAGAGGAGTGCTGCGTCGAGGTGCCCTGCTTCGTGGACGCCGACGGCGTGCACCCGTGCGTGGTGGGCGATCTGCCGCCGCAACTCGCGGCGATGAACCGCTCGAACATCGTGGTGCAGGGTCTGACGGTAGAGGCGGTGCTGGACGAGGATCGGGAGAAGGCCGTCCACGCCTGCATGCTCGACCCCCTGACCGCCGCCGTCTGCTCGCTCTCGGAGATACGCGAGATGTGCGACCGCCTGTTCGAGGCCGAGGCGCACCTGCTGGACTACCTGGAGTAGGCCGTGATCGTTCGCCTGGCGATTGTGGGGACCGGTGGCTACGGCTGGGAGCTGGTGGAGCTGATCCGGCGGGTTGGTGACAGCGCCGGCTGCCGGCTCGTGGGCGCGGCGGACGCGCGGTTCGGCGACCACAAGGAGCGGGCGGATCTTCTGGCAGGGGAGGGGGTCGAGTTGTTCGACGACGCCCTGGCCATGTTCGACGCGCTGCGTGGCCGGTGCGACGCCGTCTACATCGCCACGGGCATCCACACCCATGCGCCCCTCGCGATCGCGGCGGCGGAGGCGGGCTATCACGTCCACCTCGAGAAGCCCCCGGCCGCGACAATTCAGGAGATGGACGAGATGGCCGCGGCGCTGGAGCGGGCGGGGCGCTTCTGTCTCGTCGGCTTCCAGGCCGTCCACGGCGCGGACATTCGCCTGATCGAGGAGCGGGTGGCCGAGGGGCGGTTCGGCGCCGTCCAGTCGCTGGCCTGCTACGCCGGCTGGCCGCGGGACAGGGCGTACTACGAGCGGAACGAGTGGGCGGGGCATCTGCGGGTCGGCGAGGCCTGGACGCTCGACGGCCCGGCGTCGAATGCCCTGTCGCACCAGATCGTGAATATGCTGCTCCTGGCCTCGCCGGAGCCTGGGCGGCTGGCGACCCCGACGAGGGTCCGCGCCGAGCTCTATGCGGCGGGGCCGGCGGCCTCGCACGACACGGCGGCCATCGAGATCCAGACGGCCGATGGCCCGACCCTGTGGTTCCTGGCCAGCCACGCCACCGACCACAACTTTGGCCCGGTCATCGTGCTCCACGGCGACGGGGGGCGCGCGCTCTGGCGGATGAGGCGGGGCGGCTACCTGGGCTACGCCGACGGCTCGACGGAGCAGTGCCCCGGCGACCCCGACTCCGGGCGTCCGCAGATGATCGCGAACTTCGCCGAGGCCGTGAGGCAGGGCGACGGGTCGCTGCTGCGCTGCCCGCTGTCCAGAACCCGCAAGTTCGTCCTCGCCCTTGACGGCGCGCACGAGAGCAGCCGGCGGATCCACCGCATCGCCGGCGAGTGGTCCCACCGCCTGGGGGAAGACACCGACGGCGCCCGCACGGTGGTCCGCGGCCTCGACGACCTGCTTGTCCGCTGCGCAGAGGCCCGCTGCCTCTTCAGCGACCTCGACGACCCGCCGCCCTGGGCCGTCGCCACCGAGCCCTACGACCTCGCCGGCTATGATGGCTTCCCGCAGCAGTTCCTGGAGGGGTAAGGAGCCGTCTGCGATCCGGTTCCGGGTTCCGGGTGCCGGGTTCCGGGAAGGCAGAAGGCAGGCCAAGCGGCCCCAGCAGCCGGAACCTGGCACCCGGAACCTGGAACCCGGCACCCGGAACCTGGAACCGCCTATCCCTGTGCCACGCACCGCGCATCGAGGACGCCCCATCCGATGAAGCTCAAGGTCGTCACGCTGGCCGAGTAGCGGCCACCCCCTGCCTGCGAGGCTCGAGGGTCGGGAGTGACGGGAGCGGACCGCTGCATGGGCCGGGCGATGGGAGGGCGAGGCTCCTGCCGAGCCGCCGCGCGGGTGACGAGCCAGACAATCCGCTCGGTGGGAGCCTCGCCCTGCCAGGTCTTGACGCCGACGCTGCCCAGGCGTATCATACGCTCAGCCCTGCGGCCGCCGAGGGCCGCCTGCCAGCCACGCTCGATCCACGAAGGGAGCCCGGAATGCCCGAAGACATGGAACCGCTCTACCAGCAACGCCTCGCGCGCTACGTCACGGCGATGCAGAACGAGAAGCCGGACATGGTCCCCGTCCGGCCCTTCGCCGCCGAGTTCGCCGCGAAGTACGCCGGCTACACGAACCAGGAGGTGACCCACGACATCCACACGGCCTTCGAGGCCGTCCTGAAGTGCGCCGCCGACTTCGACTGGGACGCGACCGTCGGCAACATGGTCTACGTGTGGACCGGTCTCGTCGATTCGGTCGGGCTCAACTACTACAGGATCCCCGGCATCGACGCGGCGCCCGACGCTGCCTTCCAGTACGTCGAGCCGCCCGACGAAGAGACGGCCTTCATGAAGGCCGACGAGTACGACGAGTTCATCGCCGACCCCACAGGCTTCATCGCCAACGTGTGGATGCCTCGGGTGAACAACTGGATCGCCGAGCCCGGCCAGCCAGTCACGTATCGCCACAACCTGGCGTGGCTGAAGGGCGGCCTGGGGATGCTCCACTACTTCACCGCCTTTGGCGAGCAGGTCAGCCGCCTGCGGGAGGAGACGGGCACGGTCCACGCGCTGGCCGGATGCTTGAAGATGCCGTTCGATCTCCTGGCCGACAAGTTCCGCGGCTACCGCGGCCTGTGCGCGGACATCCACCGCCGCCCCGCGCAGGTCAGGGCCGCGTGCGAAGCGCTGCGCCCTCACATGACGTTCAACGCCCTTGCCGGCGCTGACCCGGCGAAGCAGGTCCCCATCGCCGTGTGGCTCCACCGCGGCTGCGCGCCCTTCTTCTCCCTCAAGGCATTCGAGGAGTTCTACTGGCCCACCGCCCGCCAGATCGTCGAGGACATCTGGGACAATGGCAACGGCCACCAGATCATCTTCTACGCCGAGGGCGACTGGAACCCCAATCTGGGCTTCGTGCGGGAGCTGCCCGAGCGCAGCATCATCTACCACGTGGACCGCGCCGACATCTTCGAGGTCCACGAGGCGGTGGGCCACAAGTTCTGCATCAGCGGGGGCGTGCCAAACGACCTGCTGGCCTACGGCACGCCAGACGAGGTGCGGGCCCATTGCAAGCGCGTCATCGAGACCGTCGGCAAGGACGGCGGCTACATCATGGACGCCGGCGCCATCATGCAGGACGACTCGAAAGTCGAGAACGTCCAGGCCATGACGGACGCGGCGAGGGAGTACGGGAGGTACTGAACTAGATGAGTGGATGACTGGATGGGTGGATGACTGGATGAATGTGGAAGACAGACGGCTAAGCACCGACACCGCGAGCCTTGGTCTTCTCTTCTTCCATCCATCCACCCATCCACTCTTCCATCCATCCCCTGTGACTTCGCCCTGTCGCTGACGAGGAGCCAGCCCGATGCCCGAGCAGGAACTGAAGCCGAAGAAGCCCGGCGTGTGCATCCCTTGGGAAGAACGCGTCAAGGAGTACGAGAAGATCCTGGGCGACGCGAAGGTCGTGCAGAAGGCCTGGGAGGAGCTTGACACGCTGGCGTACCTCTACCTCTGGTTCTGCGTGATCTCATCCTGAGAGGAGATCCCCGAATGCCCGACAAGCTCAGCCTGTCGGAGGCCCTGGCCCAGCTCAACGAGGAGCGGGTCACGGCCCTGGTCAAGCAGCAGATCGCCGACGGCGTGCCCCCCACTGAGATAGTCGCCGCGTGCCAGGCCGGCCTCGCCCAGGTCGGCAACCGCTACGAGATGGGGGAGTATTTCATCTCCGAGCTGATGTATGCCGGCGAGATCATGAAGGCCGTGATGCAGGACCTTGAGCCGCTGCTCCGCGACCTGCCCGAGATCAAGGCCACCGCAGGCACCATCGTCGTCGGCACCGTCAAGGGCGATATCCACGACATCGGGAAGGACGTGGTCTGCCTCATGCTGCGGGGCGCCGGCTACGACGTGGTGGACCTCGGGGTGGACGTCTCGCCCGAGCAGTTCGTCGAGGCCGTGAGGGCCAACGAGCCCTTCGTCGTGGGGATGAGTGTGTTCCTCACCACCTGCTGCAAGGCCATCGAGGCGACCGTGCAGGCCCTCGAGGCGGCGGGGCTGCGCGCGGGCGTGACGGTCCTCATCGGCGGTGCGGCGGCGAGTGACTTCGTGGCCGAGCGCACGGGCTGCGACGGCTTCGGCGCCACCGCTGTGGACGCCGTCAACCTCGCCGCAGCCGCCGCGAAGTGAGCCGCGAGCCACCAGGAGTGGAAGCCGTGGCGGCGCCCGTGCCAGACCGACAGACGGTTCCGCTCTCTACCGTGGCGCTCGTCGGCACGGGGGTGACGGCGGCCATCCACGCCGCGCTGCTCCTCGCAGGGGTCTTCGCGCTCATCTGGATCGTCCCGCGCTTCAAAGAGATGTTCGCCGACATGCGGATCGAGCTTCCTGTGCTGACACGGCTCCTGATCTCCGTGTCGGACTGGCACAGGAACTTCTGGTACCTGGCGTTCCCTGGCGTGATGGGCCTTCTGGTGTTCGATGCCCTGGTCTACTGGATGCTGGCTCGCCGGCGGGGGACGTGGGTCTTGAGTGCCCTGTGGTTCGTCGCCGTGACTGTGGCGATGGGCCTCGGGGCGATCGTCTTCATCGTGCTGCCCTTGCACCTGCCGCTCGTGACGCTGATGACCGCGATCGGGCAGGGTGGCTAGTCGGAGACGCCGTGGCGACCCCCGAGCCATCGCCGGAGCATGAGGCGCCCCCGACGCTCGAGCCCGAGCCGCAGGCTCCGCGACCGCAGTATGTGCCCGTAGCGCGAACGTCGGGCTTGGCGATCGCGTCGTTTGTGCTGGGCATTGTGGCGATGGTGTTGTGCGTCTGCAACGGGATCGTGGCTATGTTCCCGGCGATCCCTGCGGTTGTGTGTGGGCATCTGGGGCGTCGGGAGTGCGCGCGGGACCCGCTGCTCAGCGGCAGGGGCTTCGCTTTGGCCGGGCTGATCCTGGGCTACGTGGCGATTGGCATCGGGGTGCTCTCAGTGCTCGGCGTCCTCGTGTTCATCCTGATCGCCATCTTCAGCAGCGCCTGATCGGGCCGGGTTGTCAGGAGTTCAAGCATGGCCGCACCCCGCCCAGTTCCCAAACGCACCTCGGGCCTGGCAATCGCGTCGGTCGTGCTGTCGGGGGTGTCCTTCATCATGGGCGGGCCGTTCACCGCGATCCCTGGCGTGGTCTGCGGGCATCTGGCACGGCGGGAGATCCGGCAGGACCCGGGCCTCAAAGGCGATGAGCTGGCCCTGACGGGCCTGATCCTCGGCTATATGAACCTGGCTCTCTACGGCCTCATTCTTCTCTTCTGTGTAGGCGCGCTGCTGTTCATCCTGCTGATCGCTGCGCTGGGGCAGGCTGCGTCGGCCCCCACGCCGCCCGCCGAGTCCGCGCCCGACATGGTCGCTCCGCTCTATTCCGTCGGGTCTGCCGGGCCGCCGATGGCGATGGGCGCGTGGATGAGGGTGGTGCGGTTGGCGGCGAAGGCCTGCTTCAGCGCGGCGTCGAGCCGCAGGGGGTCGTCGGCACGAACGCCGATGGCGCCGCAGGCATCGGCGATCTGAGCGTAGCGCACCTCCGACATCCGACTCGCCAGCACCCCGCCCGCCCCGCTCTCCTTCTTCTGCCCGCTCACGACGATGCCCCACGCCTGGTCGTCCGCCACGAGGATGACGAAGGGCGCGCCGTGCTTCACCGACGTCTCGAGCTCGCTGAGGGTGAAGCCGATCGAGCCGTCGCCGCTCAACAGGAGAATCGGACGGTCGGGATAGGCCAGCCGCGCCGCGATGCCGCCGGGCAGCCCCCAGCCGACCACGGCGCTGGCTCCGCAGGTGATCCAGTGGGCCGGATACCTGTCGCCGAGGGCCAGGTGCGCCCACTGCCCGATGTTCCCGCCATCCACGAGGAACACCGTGTCGTCGGCGACGAACGGGCGGACAGCATCCACGATGTGGCGGCCGGTCAGGGGCGGAGGCTCGGGCGCCTCGTCGGCGACCCAGGGCCTGACGAAGGTGTCGCGGCGGCGTCGCGCCTCGGCGAGCCACTCGGCGTGCGGCTCGGCCTCGAGCCTGCACGTGGCCTGGGCGAGCTGGTCGAGCACCGTGCAGGGATCCCCGAGGAGCTTGAGGGTAGGCTCGATTCCGCTGCGCAGCTCCGTCGCGTCTACGTCGATGCGCAGGATGTGCGCTTCATCGCTGACCGTTGGCGGCAGGCAGTAGCCGAGGCGGTAGTCCGTCCGCGCGCCGACGAGCAGCACCAGGTCGGCGTCGGGCAGCACCCGCGGGGAGCCGCTGGCCGCGCCGACCACGCCCATGAAGTAGTCGGCCGGCTTCTCCACCGCACCGCGGTCCCAGATGGGCACCATCACTGGAACCTGTGCCAGTGACGCGAAGTCGTCCAGCTCGTCCTGCGCCTCCGCGTAGAAGCAACCCGTCCCCGCGATCAGCACGGGCCGCTTGGCCAGAGCGATCAGCTTCGCCGCCTCCTCCACCAGATCCGCGTCCGCCGCCGCGTCCTGTCGCACCTCGCCGGGTCCCGGCGCCACGCGGATGTCCGCACCCTCGGGAATCTCCGCCGACAGCACGTCCACCGGAATGCTCAGGTGCACCGGGCCGGGCCGGCCGCTGGTGGCGTGCGCGAGCGCCTCGCGGACGTAGAAGGCCACCTTCCCGGGATCGAGCACGCGGCGGGAGTACTTCGTGACAGGCGCGGTGAGCGCCACTTGGTCGAGCTCCTGGAACTTCCCCATGTGGTCCTGGCTCGACGGGCTCTCGCCGCTGATGAGCAGGACCGGGGCGCCGTCGAACCAGGCGTTGGTGATGCCCGTCAGCGCGTTGGCCACTGCCACCCCGCTGCTCACCGCCACCACCCCGACACGGCGGGTCAGCCGGGCGTAGGCGTCGGCCAGGTAGGCCGCTGCCTGCTCGTTGCGGGTGTCGATGAGGCGGATGCCCGCGTCGTCGCAGGCCCGGTAGAGCGGGTTCAGCCCGTTCCCGCACAGGGTCGCCACGAACTCGATGTTGCGTTGCTGGAGCGTCAGTGCGAGCAGATCGGCGCCGGTCATTGGACAGGCCTCCAAGTGACATTGCTCAGGAACAAAGCATTATGCCAACATGCCGGCCCTCGCGCAAATCGTGGTCGGCGCACGCCGGCGCCGTTCGCGTCGCTTGACATGCCGGCCCCCTCGATGGTATACCCGACTCCCCATTCACCACGAACGGAGGGTACGGAAATGCGACGATTCGGACTCGCTGTCATCGGCCTGGTCCTCGCGACCTCGGCAGCCGCGTGGGCTGGCGACGCTGCGTGGCAGAAGCCGCCGGCACTCGGCATCATGACGGGCTTCATCAAGGACCCGCAGGGGCCGCTCACCCAGCTCGTCTGGCGGCGCAACCTGGGCAGTCAGTTCGACGCCGATCAGTGGGTCGCCGATTTCAAGGCGGCAGGGGCCAGCTACCTGATCTTCTACGACAAGTGGATCGACGGCCTCGTCTTCCACGACACCCAGACGACGAGCTACAAGACGAAACGGGACTTCGTGAAGGAGATCGCCGCCGCTTGCCAAAAGGGCGGCCTGCCCCTCGTCCTCTACTTCAACGCCCACATCGACGGGAACCCCGAGTTCCGCCAATGGGCCGTCCGGAACCCCAACAACTGGTTCATTCTCTTCTCGGAGAAATGGCCCTTCGAGGCCCAGTCCCTCCATTCGCCGTTCCGTTCTAAGGCCGTCGGACAGGTGCGGGAGCTGCTCACGGGCTACGGCAGGGTCGATGGCCTGTGGCTCGACGTCTTCCGCCAGGAGCTCAACGTCCGGAGCGAGTGCGTCGTCAATGCCTTCGAGGAGATGATGGATGCGCGGTGGCGGAAGGCCACGCCTGAGCAGCTCGACGAGTTTCACGTGCGCACCCTCGCGGGATTCCTCGACGAGGTGCGGGCCATCGCGAAGGAGCGGCAGCCGGGCTGCGTCGTCACGGCGAATGCCTCGGCCAGTCGCTTCGCCGGCGGCGGCAGGTGGGCGGCGTGGGTCGGCGAGCGGCTCGACTACGGGAGCGCCGAGGGAGACCAGTTCGACACCATCGACGCCTGCGCCCGCCTCGCATCGCTCACGCCGAAGCCCATCGAGATCGGCATCCTGGTCAGCAAGACGCGGTTCACCCCCGTGGACGACGCCCCGCCACCGGCCGCGAAGACTCCGCGACAGACGATCGCTGACGTGGCGGTCGCGGCCTGCCAGGGAGCCAGCGCCTATCTCGTAGTCACCCCCGGCCACGCGGGGACCTTCGGCGACGACCTGAAGGCGGCGAAGGCCGCCGGCGCCTGGCTCAAGCAGACCCAGCCTGTCCTGACCGACGCGCAGCCCGTGGCCGACGTGGGCGTGGTGGTCGGCGTGGCATCGGCGGAGGGAGCCGGCGTCCCTGCGGATGCTTGGGAGGGGGCGGCGGCCATCAGCGTCGGCCTCGGGCGGGCGGGCCTCCTCGCCCAGTTCGTCTGCGGCAGCAACTGGCCGGCGTCGCTGTCGGACTACCGGGCGCTGGCCGTGGCCGACGGTGCGGTTCTCAGCGACGCGCACGCCGAGCATATCGCGAAGTACGTCGCGGACGGCGGCAGGCTCGTCGTCTTCGGCCACGGCTCGATGCGGGACGAGACGGGCGAGCGGCGCCGCGACTACGCCCTCGCCGAGACCCTGGGCGTCCGCTACCGCGACGAGGCCAGGCTCGAAGCCGCCGCATGGAAGGTCGAGGCTCTGGCTGGCTCGGTTTGGGGAAACCAGTTCCCGCCCCGCCACGTCCTCGACGGCGACGACAAGACCTTCTGGGCTTCCGCCGAGAAGCCCATGCCACACTGGGTACAGGTCAACTTCCCACAGGCGGCCGAAATCGCGCGGGTCGAGCTGATGAGCCGTGAGGGCGGCTACCTCATCACCGACTTCGAGGTCCAGGTGCCGGAAGGCAGAGATTGGAAGACCGTAGCCTCCGTTCGCGGGGGCAAGACCAGGACGCTCGCCGCCGCGCCAGCGGCGCCGGTGGAGACCGCCAAAGTGCGGTTCAAGATCCTCAAGGAACAGATCGGCGGCAAGCCACGTCCGATCGCCGACGTGGCGACCGTGCGGGTCTTCGACACAGCGGGCCGCAACCTCGCGACCGACCAGCAGATGCGCGTGGCCCTCCTCCCCAAGACCGATGCCGCCAAGGCGGCCTTCGCCGGCGTCACCGTCGCGCCGCAGGCCGTTCGCGTGCGTGTGCGGGGAGCGGAGGCGCTCGCCGAGTTCGACTCACGCGGCGCCTACGCGGCCGTTCTGCATCATCAGGTGGGGAAGGGGAAGGCGTTCCTCGTCACCCCCGCCGCCGACGCAGTTGGCCCCGCCCCGCGCTTCTGGACAGGTCTGGCCGGCCTGCTCGGCGCGAAGCCGGCCCTGGCGTGCAGCGACCCGGCCCGCTACCGCGTCATCCTCAACCGTATCAAGGGCGGCCACGTCCTCCACGCCATCGACCGCCGCGCCGACGCCGCACCTGCCGAGGTCACCCTCACCCTCGACCCCACTCGCCTCGGCTCCCCCAGGTCCGCCACCCTCGTGCCCACCAACGCCACCGTCCCGCTCGCACAAGCCGACGACCGCGTCACCCTCACCCTCAAGCCCGATCCTGTCGCAAGCGTGCTGCTGAAGTGATCTGGGGCACGCAGCCCTGACAGGGGCGGAGCAAGCGATTCGCCCGCCCGGGTGAGTTGGCTGGTCAGCTCAAAGCGTGCGAGGGGATGAGGCACGATGGTGTGGTCGGGAGGGCGAGGCTCCGGCCGAGCCGCTGGATTGCCCCTTGCTTGCGGCTCGGCCGGAGCCTCGCCCTCCCTGGGGCCTCAGTAGCGCCGGAGCTTCGCGGCTGCGCCTGCGGATCCGTAGTAAGCCGCCGTCTTGTCGAAGGCTTTGGCCTCGGCGCCGCGGATGGTGAGGGGGCGGGGGGCGAGGAGGCCGAGGGCGGTGGGGATGTCGAGGGTGCGGAGGACCGAGAGGAAGTGGGGGCCGTCGTCGTGCGTGGCGGGCGGCGAGAGGCAGACGATCTCCCCGATGGACGGCTCGTAGAGGGCGGCGTAGGCGCCGAGGATGCCGGCCGGGCCACGGCCGGCGATCTTCCAGGTCGTCTTCGGGCGACGGATGGCGCGCACAAAGGCGAGGATGTCCCACACGCGGCCGCTGTCGAGCGTCCGTCCGAGCAGTGCCATCGAGCGGAGGAAGTAGTAGGGCTTCCTGACCGTCCGCTCGCTGGGGCCGACGCCGCGGGGGCTGAGCAGCAGGCAGGCTGCGTCGCCGACGATGTCGCTCGCCCACTCGGGCGCCCGCTCGCCCGATTCCCCTTCATTGAGCACGATGAGCCAGCAGGTTGCTGTGGCGCGGCCCTTGCCGGGGAGGTAGCGATAGCCTGTGACGATGGGTGGCTCGGTCGCGAGGGTGCCCGCCTTGGGCTCGGCGCCGAGCTCGATGGTCTCCGCCGTGCCCCGCTCCGGCCAGGCGCGGAAGCTCGTCTCGCGCAGCGTCGCTAGCAGCTTGCTCCGCAGGGCGCCGAGCGCGTCGGGCGAATCGGGCGCGGCGACCTCTGCCCTGGCGACGAATACCTGGTCGATCGTGGTGTTGATCTCGTCCTTCGGCAGGTCGCCGGGGAACGCGCGGAGGTCTTTCCCTGGGATCTTGGGATAGGTCTTGGGCTCGGTGACGGGCGCATCGTCACCCTTGAGCCAGCGGTTGATCCAGCGGAAGGCGGCGAGGCGCAGCGGCGGCACGTCCTTATGGGGGCCTGGCGTGACGAAGGCATCGACGCGGTCGGGATGCCCGAGGAGGATGTAGAAGCGGCGGAGCCGCGCGATGATCCGCTCGTTGCCCGTCATCGGGAAGATGCGGTCACTGTCGGAGTTGGCGAAGAGCAGGGGACGCGGGGCGACGAGGTTGGCGATCCGCGTCCACGGCCATTGGTAGGTGTTGTAGAGGAACATGCAGTCGCAGTGGCCGTTGATCACCGGCGGCTTCACGTAGTCCTCGAGGTCGCTCATCCCGCTCACGGGCACGGCGACCTTCACGCGGTCGTCGGCCGCGGCGAGCCAGAAGCTGTAGGCGCCGCCGCCCGAGCGTCCCGTGACCGCGATGCGGCCGGCATCGACCTCGGGCCGCGTCTCCAGATAGTCCAGCGCGCGGATGCAGTTCCAACACTCGACGCCGGCGGGGGTGTAGCCCCGCGAGTGCCACCACCAGCGATTCTCGCGGTAGGTGCCGTGGTGGATGGCGGCGATCTCGCCGAGCTGGAGGCTGTCGATCACGAGGCAGGCGTAGCCGTGGGTGGCGAGCCAGATGCCGTGGTGCTGGTAGGCCGTCTTGTTGCCGTCGCGTCCTCGGCCGGCGTGGCCACAGACGTAGAGGACGGCGGGCAGCTTGCCCTCTCGCTTCCTGGGCAGGTAGAGGTTCGCCGTCACGTAGAGGCGGGGCCGGCTCTGGAAGTGGAGCTTCTCGACGACGAAGCCCTCGCGCTCCAGCTTCCCAGTGACGATGGGCTTGAGCGGCGTGCGGTCGGGCAGCGGCCAGAGGCCGAGCATCCAGAGGAACTGGCGGCGATACTCGTCGCGGCGCTGCTCCCAGTCGGCGGCCGTCTGGACGCCGTCGAGGTAGCGGCCGTCGAGCTTGAGGGCCTCCTGGCGGATGTAGGCGCGGAGCATGGCGTCGCCGGGCTTCGCCGGCTCGGCAGCGTCGCACATGGCGGCTCCAATGGCGAGCGTGAGCAGGAAGGTGAGGGGACGGGGCATGAGCTCAGCCTTGCGGCAGGCCACGGAGGACGAGGAGCGTGAGGTCGTCTTGCTGGGGCAGCGAGTCGTCGCTGGCGCGGAGGACGTCGCTGAGGATCTCGTCGCAGATGTCGTCGGCGCGCTTGCGGTAGTGGCTGCGGTGGACCGCGTAGAGGCGCTCGGTGCCGTACTGGTCGCCGCCGGGCAGGGGCGCCTCGGTGAGGCCGTCGGTGTAGGCCACGAAGGACCAGTCGCCTGGCTCCAGAGGGAACCTGGCGGGCTGGAGATCGCGATTGGGGAAGGTGCCCCAGGGGAACGAGCAGGCGTCCTCGACGGCCTCGATGCTCTTCTCGCGGCAGCAGATCGACGGCCACGGGTGGCCGGCGCACAGCAGGGTGAGCGACTGGTCGGCGAGGTCGCAGAGGCCGAGGAGGCCAGTGACAAAGCTCTCGCCGTGGCCGCTGGCCTCGACCGCGGCGTTGATGTGCCTGTCGATGGCCCGCAGGTCCCAGCGGGCCTGCACCCCCGTGCGGAAGAGGGCCTGGACGCCCGACATGAGCAGCGCGGCGGACAGGCCGTGTCCCATTACGTCCGCGACGATGAACAGGATGCGGCCGGGGTCGAGGAGCTGGAAGTCGTAGTAGTCGCCGCTGACCCGCGAGGCGGGCATATTCTCGGCGGCGATCTCGAGCCCTGGGTCGAGGCTGCGGCGCTCGGGGAAAAGCTGAAGCTGGATCTGCCGCGCGGCGTTCAGCTCGCGGTTCATCTCGTCGGCGGCGCGCCGGGTGTCCTGGAGCTCGAGATTCTCCCACACCAGCGCCGCCTGGCGGGTGAGCAGCGAGAGGAACTCCATCGTCTCCTCGTGTGGCTGCGGGCGGCTGGGGTCGAACTCCACGTAGATATGGCCGAGCCGCCGATCGCCGGCCTTCACGGGGAAGAGGTAGGAGTTGGACGGCCCTCTGGCCAGGGCAGCCGTCTCCTCGCTGGCCAGATCGTCGAGCTTCACGGCGAGGCTGCCGTCGAGCGCGCTCACCCGCTGGACGAGCAGTCGGGGCAGGTCCGACCCGTCCGCCTGCTTGCCCCTGCCGTCGGTCACCACGGGCCAACTGCACGGCTCGACGTCCTCGCGCCCCACGGCGATGCGCTTGGGGCGCAGCAGCGCGCAGAACTCCTGGCCGAGCGCCGCCAGCAGGGTGGCCAGCTCCGCGCACCGGCTCAGCCGCCGTCCCGCCTGGTGGAGCCGGGTGAGCACCCTGGCCGGAATCATCCTGTCGGCCTGGAAAGCCGAGCGGTCCACCACGATCGAAGCGGCGTCGGACGGCACGATCTCGACGTCCGGCCCCGCCATCGACGTTGCCGACAGGTCGGCGGCGAGGTGCAGCGTCAGGCGATGGGGGCCGAGGCCAATCACGTCGCCGTCGCTCAGCGTCGCCACCTCGACCCGGCGGCTGTTCACGAAAGTGCCGTTCGAGCTGCCGAGGTCGATGATCTGCCACTGGCCGTCGGGACTGCGTTCGAGCCGCGCGTGCCGACGGGAGACGTAGCCCCCCGGAAGCTGGCAGTCGCACCCCGCGCCACGGCCGAACTGCACCCGCGCCGCGCGCAGCGGCAGTCGCCGCACCGGCTCGCCCGGGCTGGAGACCTCGATGTAGTCGGTCATCGGACTCACGGCAGACCCACTGCTCCCACCCCTCACGCCTCGCCAGTCTACCGACATGCCAGGCGAAGTCAAGGTGTCACCTACGGCGGAGGCGCTTGGCCGTGATCTCGGCGAAGAACCGCTCGACCATGTTGAGCCAAGAGGCCCCAGTCGGCGTGAAGGTACTTCGCCACGTCGCGGTTCGTCCGTCCCTGTGCACACAGGAGCACGATCTTCGCACGGGTCGCCAGCCGTTGTGTCGTCGTGGCTCGCCGCGCCAGGGTTTCGAGCTTGTGGCGCTCCTCGTCGGTGAGGTCCAGCGGTTCCTTCGGCCGTCCCGTCCGCATATGGCTGTAGCCTCCCCTATGGTGGTGTCCAACCATTGGACGGTTCAGCCGACCGCAAATTCAGAGATTCGGAACGGAGTTGTCGTTCAGGACACTAGCAGTCCGTGGCAGAAGTCCTTCGCAGACGAGTGCGAGGGATTCGGGCCGAGGTCAAGGCGCGAGATCGCAGGCGAATCGGTGGATTCGTCGAGATCTCGCAACGCGGAGATCGGCCCGAAGACCCGCACGCAGTCCGAACGGACTTCTGCCACGGGCTGCTAGATGCCTGCGGCGATCGGGGCATGGGTGGTGTGCACACGGGAGGGAACGCGGTCCCGATCACAGTCTCCGGCGCCGACGCCTTGCGACGGCGAGGATGCCGCCGGCCAGGAGGAGCATGGTGGCGGGTTCGGGGGCGACGTAAATGTCGGTCTCGACCCAGGCTGACCAAGCGCCGTTGGCGTAGACCCGCAGCCGCGTCAGATGGTGGGACCACTCGGTCCAGTCGCCGGGATCCTCGCGGGTGCCGGGGATGGTGAAGGCCGTCGTCGGCTGGTCGGTATTGATGGTGCCGTGGTCCTCGATATCCCAGTCATACTGCTCGATGCTGTCGCCATCGGGGTCGGAGGAGCCGCTGGCATCGAGGGTCAGCACGTCGCCCCACAGCCCCACATACGGCCCGTTCGGGTCGGCGACGGGCGGGTCATCTCCGCCGGTGGCGACCCACTCGACGGCGTTTGTGTAGAGCGTCACGAGGTTGGGGTCGTTCGCGTTGTCCTGGTAGTCGAAGGGGATCCCGACGATCCTGTCGCTCTTGCCCGCGAACACGGCAGGGAAATCCTGGTTGGGGAAGTTGGTGCTTCCGTCGCCGTGGAAGGTGGCGACGATGTCGATCTGCGACGTGTCGTAGCCATAGCTTGTGTAGAAGAACTCGGTGCCATGCTGGGCGGAGAAACTCGCGGGCAGGCCATCCCAGACAGGATGGCTCATGGCCTGAGTGATCGGGGTGCCGGTGGCGAGGGCGTACCCTGAGCCGATCACGCCGGTGAGCAAGCCGAGCTGCGGGTCCGTGCTATCATACCTGTAGGTGGAGTGGTAGCCGCTCCAGAAGATCGACGTGTCGTCCCATTCCGTGACGACCCCACCGCCGGCGGTCAGGAAGCTGGACACGGCGTTCACGTATGCGGAGGAGGGGCTGGTGCTAGGGTAATACACGCGCCCGGTGAGGAACGCATCGTACCCACCGGAGATGAGCTGGCCGGCCTCCACGTTGCTGATCGACACGGCGTCGACATCCATGCCGGCGGCGGCAAGGTTGGTTCGGATGCTCGAACTCACCCGGTCGATCACCGCGACCTTGATGGCATCCGCCGACCCTTCCTGCGTGAGGCCGAGGACGACCGCAACGAGTAGAGCGATGTGAGCGCCTGCCGAACGGCGATGGCCCATGGCAATCCCCTTGCTCCGTGAGAGCTCTCCGTGTGTCTCGTTGCGTCCGAGTTGCCCAAACGTCCAACCCGAATCCCTTATCTTCTGACGCAGCAAATCGCATGCCGGTGGTGCGACTCAAAGGAGAGGGATTTCCTGTATCCGCAAGTATTGGGCTCTTCTGCACATACGCGTCGCTCCGGATTCGCGCCTTGTGCTTGCCGGCTTGGCCAAGAATCGCAACTCACGCTCCATGTTGATTCTTCGCAACATGACATGGTGGTCTGAGGGCACTTCTGCCCCCCAAGTCCAGGCAGACCAAAGGGATAAGCGCATGTTGCCATCCTGCAACATGATATTGCCCGCGCGCAACGTGGCGCGAGTGGAGAAGGGGTGGTTCTCTGGTGTGCCCAGCCCGAGTTTCTCTCTTTGGCTGCGGCCACGGGCGGCGTCAGGAAGAAGGGGGATCGGCGGCGGAGTTGTCGTGCCCGTTGAAGTGGAAGCCGCAAGGGGCCTCGGGGTGCAGCAGGTCACGATCTGCGAGGTCCCGTTCGTCAATCGGGAAGAGGCGGCAGTTTGTGGGGCGAACGCCATGTATGGCGCACTCCGTTCCGTGTCCGTTCCGCCGCAGGCACGGGCAGCGGACGCCTAGGGCGCAACAGGCGCCGCACCGCTGGCATTCGCCCTCGCGGCGCGCCCGACTCTCGCGAACGTAGCCGGGACGGAACGTGGCCAGGTAGAGACGCCGAACCTTGCCCCACCAGAGCTGAAGACGCTGCGATGCAGTTAGTCCCATGGTGTCTTCCCGGTCGCCCGACGGGTGCTCTCTTCCGCCTCCCACTCGCGGTACTTGCGGCGCCTGCGACGCGCGTAGACCCAGAAGCTGACGAGCGCGAGCAGCGTCATGACCCCGAAGAGGCCGAAGGCCGAGTAGGGGTGCAGGAGCACGTGCGCCCACCAGGCGGCGCGCGGCCAGCGGGGCGTGATGTCCGCCAGCCATTGCTCCTCGAGTGCCGCCACTTCGTAGCCTGTCGCGTGACGGACGGCGTCGGCGAAGGGCGTCCCGTCCACTGAAGCCCGCAGGACGGCCCGGATGGCCTTCTCACCGTGGCGTGCCGCGAGCCAGCGGACGAAGCTCTCGCTCTGCTCGTACGCCACCCCCCGCTGCACGGGGTTGCTGGGGAAGGCATCAGCCAGATCGGCCAGCCGCGGGAGGCTCCGCGCACGGACCGCCAGCTCGAAGGCCTCCGGATTGTAGAGTGGCACCTTCCCTGACGACCAGACGGCCACCCCTTCGTCAAACCACAGCGGCAGCCGCCGATACCCCCGCCGCTCGACCTCGCCCACGAGCACGTGGCTCAGCTCGTGTCGCAGGGTGATCGCGAAGCTGCGGTAGGGTGACCGCTCGATGGCCTCGCAGTTCAGGTACATGGTGCAGCGGGCCGGATAGGCCACGCCGAGGGTATGGCGGTGGTCCACGCCCGGCGTCGCCTCCCGGAAGCTGGCCACCGACGGGCAGAGAATGACCGCACCGGTGCCTCGGAAGCGGATGCCCAGCAGCGACTCCAGCTCGCCCTGCGCCCGAGGCAGCATCTGGGCCACCTGGCGCGCGATATCCTCCTGTCCCGGCTGCGACTCGATCGTCCACTGGCTCGGGCTGGGCGGAGCCGCGCTCAAGAGCAGGCAGGCCAGCTTCACAGCTACTGTGACCATCCACTTCCCAGACCGCACGGCGTCAGCGACAACTGACGATCCTAGCCGGCCCGCGGCGCCGAGTCAAGCAGCGGTGTGGGCGCGCCACGAGGTGCATGGCGTGACGCGGCAGCCGGCTAGAGGTAGTCGATCTGGTGGTAGACCCAGGGGCAGGGGGGCAGGGCTCGCGCGAGAGCCTCCGCGTCGCCCGGGCGCCCGCCGCACAGGGTCATCCGCTCCTCGGCCAGTGCGATGGCCACGTCGAGCCGCCGCATGAGCAGGCGCGAGAGCATCGGCTCCTTGAGCTCGAGGGTCACCGAGCGGGCCGCGCTGGCAGCAGCGTGGAGCACGCCCTCGCGCGCCGGTGTCCATACCCGGACCTCGACGTCGCGCAGCTCGGGCACGTCGCGCCAGACCTTGCGGCCGGCCGACGCGATGTCGAGGACGTGGACCATGATCATCGAGGAGCGCTCCCGGGGCGGCAGCCCGACGCCGAGCTGGCGGATAGCCTGTGCCAGGGGAGCGGCGGTGGACACGCGGCAACGCAGCGGCCGCCCGCGCGCTCGGGCGGCGTCGAGCAGGCGGGCCATGCGTTCGACAGAGGCGCCGCGGGCCGCGATCTCCATGAGCGAGAGCGCAGGGTCGTTCCAGGACGGGTCGCGCTGGCCGATGATCGCGTAGGCGGCGGGCCCTCCGGCCTCTTCGAGAACGGCGAAGGCGAGGTAGGTGCGGATCGCCGTGTCCCAGATGCCCTGGGTGCAAAGCCGACGCAGGTAGCCGGGATGTCTTGCGGGGAAGCCGCCGAAGCCGGCATAGCAGCCCTCGAAGAGGGCCAGCCACTCGGGCTCCCGCGCGAGGAAGGCGTCGGCGTCGAGCCAGCGCACGCCGTCGGCGGCTGCATCGCCCGGCTCGAGGGTGACCGTGAAGATGTAGCTGACGTCGTGGAGGCCGTTGCGTTCGTAGAAGCGGTAGCCGTCGGAGCGCTCGTGGCCGCGGTAGACGAGCAGGACGTCGCCGCGGCCTTGGAGGAACTCCCTCGCGCTGCACTGCATCCCCGAGCCGAGGCCCCGGCCCCGGAGCTCCTCGGCCACCCCGACGCGGTGCTCGACCCAGGCGACCACCTCGGCGCCGGGCGCAACGCGGTAGGCGCGGCGATGGAGCGGGATGGCACCCGCAATGCGCCCATCGACAAGAGCCACCGGCGCCGTCCAGTCCTCAGCGGTCCACTGCGCCCAGCTCTCGGGCGTCATCCACGCCTTGGCGAAGACGGCATTGAGCAGGTCACGCACCGCATCGGCATCCTCAGCGCGGTACTCGCGGAACTCCGGCTCCACGCGTCACCTCCTCTGCGCCTGGGGAGGACGAGGCCCCCGCCGAGCCGCGACCTGCGGCGAGGTCACAGGGCGATGATCTTGCGGATCGCCGCGGCGGTCTCCTCGAGCGATGCCGCGGACAGCGAGACCTCGGAGATGAGGGCGCCGTCGTAGCCCGCCGCACGCAGTTCCCTCATGACCGCTGGGAAGTTGACCTGGCCTTCGAGCAGCGGCGGCCACGCGACGACGTGGCCCTCCCACGAGAAGTCCTTGGCGTGGACCTTCTTGATCCACGGGCCGCAGATGTGAGCCCAGTGCTCGCTGTGGTGGAAGATCCGCATGTTGCCGGGGTCGAAGAAGAAGCCGACGGCCGGGCTCGCGACCTGCGCGAGGAACTGCGCCATCTCCATCGGGCTCGTCAGAAAGCCGTTCCACACGTACTCGACGGCGATGCTCACGCCCATCTCCTCGGCGGCGGGCGCCAGCTCCTGGAGCGATCGGAGGGCGTTGGCGTAGGCAACGTGGTAGTAGAGCTCGGGGGTGGGGCGGCCGCCGAGGGTGTGGAGGATGGTGTCGGCGCCGAGTGCCTTGGCGACGCGGAGCATGGCCTTCGAGTTCTCGATGCTCTCTCGCCGCAGGGTCTCGTCGTCGGTCATCAGGTTCATGGGCCTGCCGCCGGAGCCGCAGGAGGAGACGATCTCGATGCCTTCGTCTGCGGCCATCCTGGCGAGCGCCTCGAGCTCGGCGTCCGGCGTGTCGAGGGTGATCTCGCTCCCGTCGGCGGGGCGCACCTCGATGCACTCGTAGCCCGCGGCCTTCGCGTTGCGGACCACCTCGGCGAGCCTCCACTCCCGCGGCACGATCAACTGACTCAGTCCGACCTTCATTCGACGCCTCCTTTGCGTGACGGCTCCCTGGATCGCGACGGATCTTGCACCGGCGGGGCCGGCGAGTCAAGCGCGCTTTCCTGCTCGTCTCGAAGGCGGAAGACCCGCCTCGGCCCGATCGTCCCGACCAGGCGGTAGCGCTCGCCGAGCAGCCGCGAGACGTCCCGGCGCTCGCCGAGGTCGGGGGCCTGGTCGCTCAGGACGATGGCTTCTGGCGGGTCGGCGCAGAGTTGGTCCGCCAGGCCGTCGAGGGTGGCGGGGCGCGAGTAGCCGCGGAAGCCCGTCCCGCGGACGGGGGCGCCGACGCCCTCGATCATGAACGTCAGGACCTGCGGCGCGGCGGGGACGGCACGCGCCCGCACGTAGAGCTCGGTGTCGAAGGGCGTGCCCCAGACGAAGGCCCGCCGGCCGCTGCCCATCGCGTCGGCAACGCGGGCCGTCTGATCCGACGGGTGGAACTCACTGGGCGTGCGGAGGCCCAGTGCGAGCGCGGCGAGCGCCGTGGCCGCGACGGCGCCGGCCAGCAGGAGTGGGGCACCCCGGTCGCCGGCCCGTGCGGCGGGTGTGAGCAGGTCGCCGACGGCCAGAGCCGCTACGACGGTCAGCGCGGCCGCGGCCGTCGCAGCGAACCGGACCGGGAGCCCCGGTATCAGCGCGAGAGCGGCAGAGCCCACAGCAATGAGGCCCAGCAACGCTGCGGGTCCCTCCCAGAGGGAACCCGCGTCCCCCAGCCGCCGGCGCTCGAGGAGCAGGCCGCAGAGTGCGAGGGCGACCAATGGCTGGGCGCGGCGGAGCCACAGGCCACCCGCCTGCGCCCAGGAGACGGCATGCTCCGGCCACAGCCCCATATCCCAGGCCCTGTCGCCGAGCGCACGCACGACCGCGTGAGCGACGAGCAGGGACGGCGCCAGGACGGCCGCTGCGAGAACGAGCCGCTCGAGCCGCCCCA
>CAZDNN010000036.1:0-20896 GCA_964506385.1 uncultured Planctomycetota bacterium | reverse complement strand
GTCCTCCTCCTCGCCGGGGTCGTCGCCGCTGTCCACGATCTTCTGGAGGCGCTTGCGGGCATCGCCGAGGCAGTTCCTGAAGGTCCGCAGCGAGCGGTCGAGCTGCTTGCGGGTGAGCCTGGCGTCGGCCAGGACGAGGTCGAGGTACGCGACGACCTCCTGGTCGTCGGGGTCCACTGCGTACTTGACGAGCTTGTGGGTGAAGTTCATGTCCATCAGGGCGGTGAGGAAGGCGCGGCGGTGCCGCCCGGGCGGCGCCGAGAGCCAGCCGACGGTGCGGAGCTGGACGATCTTCCCTTCGCTCGTCACCGCGGCGCCGACGAGCAGCGGCTCGCCGTCTACGTGCAGGAAGCAGGGCACCACGTCATCTGCCGCGGGGCCGTGCTCGACTCCACACGCGTCGAGCAGTCTGGCGAGTTGCGAAACGGTCATATGCAGGGTCTCCGCGCCGAGAGGGCCTCAGTGGGCCAAGAGACGATAGAGGAGGTGCGCCACCGCGATGACGCCCGCGAGCGCGAGCGCGACGATGAATACGGTGGCCGTGGGGCTGAGTTTGCGCCTGCGCGCCGGCCGCGCCGGCTGCGCTGTCCGCGATGGGAGCGTCGAGCTCGAGCCGCCGGCAGCGCTCGCGGGGCGCGACGGCGATGGGGAGCGTCTGCTTGCGCTCGGGCGGCTCCGCTGCGGAGGGGGCGGGGTGGGGCTCGCCGGCTCGAGGGTCGGCAGCGGCTCGTCGGCGCTCTGGGTGCGGCGCCGCCGGCTGGAGGCATGGCTGCCCGCCTGTCCCAGGGCCTCCTGGACCTCGGGCCAGACCCGCCCGACGATGACGGCCATGAGCTCGATGACCGCCTGGAGCTGGGTCGTGGGGAGCTGGGAGTTGTCCTCGAAGGGGATGGCGATGCGCGCGCGGATCTCGCCGTCGCTGGGGTCCCAGCAGAACTTCACCGCCTTGTACCGGTGGTTGAGGTGGGCCAGCTTCTCCAGGACGGCCTCCAGGCGGGGGTTGTCCTGCTTGCAGGTGCCGAGGTCGATGGCCGACACGTCGAGGTACTCGCCGTCCTCGACGAGTTGGATGACCATCTTGAGCTCCACGGTGCCCACGCCGAGGAGGAAGAGGATCTCGCGGTCGGAGATCTTCTTGAAGCGCAGGGCCTGGCTGCGGAGGGCCTCGGCGACCTGGGCGATGGTGATTGCCAAGACGGGTCCTTTCGGTCGGCCTGTGCCGCAGTGGCGCGGCGGGCATATGCACTGGGCTGGCTGCGAGCGGCGGGTGTGTCGCGGTCACGCGTCGAGCGCCGCTGCGGTCAGGACGGGTCGGCCTCCCCCGCCTCGTCGAGTTGCTCGAGTTCGTGGCGGACGGCCTCGGCGAGGCGCTCGAGGTCGCGTCGGGCCGCGTCGCCCCGGCCGCTGCGGATCTGGGCTCGCACGCCGGCGAGGGTCAGCGCCTCCACGGGCGTCTCCTCGGGCTCGCCATCGGCCGTTGCTGGGGGGGCCGCCGGAGTCGTCTGGGGCGGCGCTGCCGGCTCTGCGGGAGCGGCGGCGGGGCCGCCGTCCCGCGTCAGAGTCACCAGGCCGGGCACGCCTGCGACCTCCGGGAAGAAGCTGCCGGGCGCCGGCCCGATGAAGGCGACCTCCGGCTCGGTGCGGCCGGCCCCAAACGAGGCGATCAGGAGCGCGCCGCCGCCCGCCACGGAGTCGGGCGACAGGTGGTGCACGTCGGCACCCGCGAAGTGCGTCCGGACCCCGTCTACAACGCCAGGGAGATGCATCGAGCCGCCCTCGAGGAGCACGTAGTTCAGCTCCTCGGCGTTCACGCCCGCCTCGGCCAGGAGCGCGTCCACGCGGCGCAGGGCGACGTCGAGATGGGCCTGGACGTAGCCTCGGAACACCTCGCCGCTCACGTGGGCCCGCAGGGTGCCCTGGAGGCTGGGCGTGAGGCCCTTGGGAACGTCGAACTCGACGCCTGCGGTGTCGCGGACGGACAGCTTGGCCATCTCGGCGCGGTACTGGAAATCGGTCCACGTGCCCAGCTCGCGGACGTTGCTGTAGACGATGCGGTTCGTCTCGAGGTTGTCGATGACGGACTGCATGACGACGAAGTCGAACATGTTGCCTGCGAGGAGGCCCTGTTCCCCGTCGGCGGCGAGGACTCGGACGGCGCGGGGTGTGACCCGCACGACGGCCATGCCCAGGCCGGAGTAGCCTGCGGAGATGGCGAGGACGGTGGCGCGCTCCTCGTCGGCCATCTCGCGCTCCTGGAAGAAGGCGCAGATGCACTCGACGTCGGTGACGAGCGCGGCCTTCGCCACGTCGAAGCTCGCCGTGCTCTCCATGAGCAGTTCCCGCCCCCCGGAGTCGAGCCACACGGGGCGGGCCACGAGCAGGCCGTCCACCTCCGTCCCCGAGAAGGTGCGCGCGGCCTGGAGGACCTGCGCGAGGATCGATTGCAGGAGCTGGTTGATGGTCTGCGGCTGCCCGCTCACCGCGATGCCGAACTCGGGGACCAGCCGCTGGAGCAGGCCCGGGAAGAAGGACGACGAGTACATGCGATGGGTAGGCACCTGCTCGAGAATGGGGAAGACGGGGCGGAACTTCTCCAGGGTGAGCGGCACCGGCACAATGTCCCGCTCCTCCCCTGGATAGAGGTAGGCCACCCTGCACCTGGTGCAGCCGAGGTCCACGCCGACCTGGATGGGGCTCTTCTCGTCGTTCGCGGCGCTCATCCACCCACCTCCTCAGGGGTTCGTTGGGTCGTTAGCGATAGATGATCTCCGGGGCGACATGCTCCTCGCCGCCGCGGCCCATGGTCGTCTGGCTGCTCAGTGCGCGCATGACGAGCTCGTTGACGGCCATGCGGGTCGCCTCGAGGCTGGCGTCCTTCTCCTGATAGGCGCGGCGCAGCTTCTGCGCGGCCTCCTGGATGGTCGGGCCCAGCTCCGGGTGCTCGGCGGCGATGGTCTGCTCGGCCAGGAGCAGTGTGGAGCCCACGCCGCCGCCGACGAGCATGGCGTCGTGGATGGCCTCGCGCAGCCGCACGGCCTCCTTGGCGTCGCCCGAGGTGATGGCCGCCTCGGCGTCCTGGAGGTCGGACTGGAGCTTGCGGCGGGTGCCTGGCTCGATGAACTCGCGGTAGTCGTCGAGGAAGCGGCGCGCCTTGGGCAGCAGCTCGGTCAGCTCGCGGACCGGGTCGCTGGGCTCCTGCTCCGCGCCGGGCGCCTTGAGGGCGTAGCGGGGCCGGAAGTCGCTGCTGGAGTTGGGGAAGCAGATGGTGATGTACAGCGTCCTGTCGCGGGTGAAGCTGAAGCCGATGTCCACGGGGTCGCCTTCCTTGACGTCGGGCGGCATCTGGGTGATGTGGAGGACGCTGATGAGGCGGTTCTCCGAGGCGCGCGGGCTGTCGCCCTCGAGGATGTTGACGGAGAAGCCCTGGGTCGAAGGGATGTGGAAGGTCTGGATCACCGGGTCGGTGATGGGATAGGGCAGCCCGCGGTCCAGGATGATCTGGTAGGCGTCTGCGTCCGTGCCCGAGCGGTAGCGGACGCCGAGTGACCAGGGGAGGCGGGCCTGGATCTGGGGGCTGTCCTCGGCGGCGCCCATGGCGAACTGGGCGATCTGGAGGTCCTTGGTGCCGCAGTGGGGGCACGCCTCGGCATCCACGGGGATCTCTTCGCCGCATCCGGGGCAGATGATGCCCTGGATGATGTCGGCGTAGATGGCGGCGCCGAGGGCCACCGCCTCCATGGGCCGTTGGGCGAGGCGGACGCGGGTCTCGCCATCCTGCTCGAAGATATCGCGCAGCAGGTCCTGCACGGCGGGGACGGCGCTGGAGCCGCCGACCAGGAGTATCTCGGTCATCTGCTCGGGGTTGAGGCCCTCGGCGTCGAGGTAGTCCTCGATGGCCTTGCGGATGCGCTTGAGGATCGGCTGAATGAGGCGGAGGAAGTCCTCCTGGGTGATCTCGAGGTCCACGTCAAGCCACTCGCCGTCGCGGGTCCGGCATGCGCCTGGGATGATGGCGGCGTAGAAGTCGGCGCCGCCGCACAGGGCCTTCTTGACCTCCTCGGCCTTGCTGAGGAGCTCGAACTCCAGCCGCAGGTTCTCCTCGCCGATCTCGCCGCCGGCGTCGAGGATGTGGCCGCGGATGTGCCTGGCGATGGCTCGGTCGATGTCGTCGCCGCCGAGGAAGTTGTCGCCGCCGTACGAGACGACGTTGAAGGTGTTCCCGCTGCGCTGGATGAGTGAGAAATCGAGTGTGCCGCCGCCGAAGTCGAAGACGAGCAGGCGCGCGCGCACCTCGGCGCGGCCGCGGCTCTCCGACAGCGCGGCCGCCGTCGGCTCGTCGAGCAGGGCCTTGACACGCAGGCCCGCGAGCTGCCCCGCGCGGCGCGTCGCCGCGCGCTGGGGCTCGCTGAAATACGCGGGGCACGTGATCACCGCGTAGTCCACCCTGCCCGAGGGAAGGCGGGCCTCGGCGTCCATCTTCAGCTTCCGCAGGATCTCGGCGGACACCTCTTCCGGCGTCAGCAGAGCGCCACCGACGTCCACCAGCAGGCGGCCCGGCTCGCTGGTGTCCTCCCGCACCTCGTAGCTGACGTGCTCGCGGGCCACCTGGGCCTTCGAGTCCACGTAGCTGAGGCCCATGAACCGCTTGATGGAGCGGACGGTGTTCCTGGGGTCGCGCCGCGCGTTGTTGAGCGCCAGCAGGCCGACAAGGTACTTGGGACCCTCCTTGCCGGGCGCCGACGGGCGCGCGGCGACGGCGGAGGGGGTGAACATCATTTGCTCCCTGTTGGGGAGCACCTGGGGCGAAGAGTCGGCGCCGACGACGGCGATGAGGGAGTTGGTCGTGCCCAGGTCGATCCCGACGGAACAGGTTTTCTTCTGCGGCTCGCTCATTCCTCTGGCTCCTCCTGTGACGGCTCGGCAGGCGGCTCAGCCGCCGCGGCCCCCTCATCGGGCTCCGGTGCCGCGGAGACGATCACTTTGGCACAACGCAGCAACATGGGTTGGAGGCCGGGCACCATCACCTCGTAGCCCGGCTTGATGATGCTGAGGATCGTGTCGGCGGCCACGTCGTTGCGGGCCTCGGTGCCCACGACCTCGTGGAAGCGGAGATCGAGCTCCTGCCCCTCGCGCGCGATGGGGCGGATGCCGTGGTAGAGGAGGACTTGGGACAGCTTGCGCCGCAGCAGGGCGAGGCGGCGGGCTTCCGTGTCGGAGGCTTCGCCGAGCAGATGGTCGAGGTCGTCGAGGACCTCGGCGACGCCGCCGGCCAGGGAGTGGTACTCCCGGAGCAGCTCGAGCGCGGGGTTGCGCTGGGGTGTGGCCTGTGGCTCGGCCTGCCATTGCTGGGAATCAGGGCTCATCCGGTTTGGCGCCTTCCTGTCTGTGCGGCGGGAGGGTCGTCTCCCACAGCGGGAGCGCGCCGCCCAGTGCGGGCGGCATGGGTGCGGGCGCGACGGTGGGTCGCGCGCCCTGCGGCGGCGGGGTCTGGGCAAGGGTCCGCACGAATGTCCAGGGCAGCGGGTAGTCGTCGGCCCGCTTCTCGGCCTCGGGGGCCGGCGACGCCTCGGGCGGCAGCGCGTAGCAGAAGAAGTCGATCACCAGGCGCCGTCGCGGCACGCGGAGCTTCTCCCACGCCAGGTTCACCGCGGCGTCCGCCAGGTCCGACGCGCTCATGTCGAACGACGCGTCCTGCACGGCGTCCGCCGGGCTGTCCGGCGTGATGCCGAAGCGTCGGAGCACGCGGTAGGGGAACTCCCCTTCCCACGGCAGCGCAGGATCGACGAAGGCCTGATGTTTCGGCTCACTCATCGGCTTCCCACCTGCTGTCACCAGCGGCCGTCCCTGCGGCCGCCCGGCCCGTCACTCGTCGTCCGGGATGTCCACGGGGACCCATCCCAGCGCGGGCGGCGGCGTCTTCGGGCCCTCGTCCCGCTCGTCCCGGTCGGTCAGCAGCGACTCGATCTCCTCGAGCTCCTCCGTGAGCTTCTGCATGTCATCGCCCTTGGCCTCGGGGTGCCGTTCGAGGAACTGGCGTCCCTCGCGAAGGGCCTCCCGGAGCAGCCGGTAGGCGCCCTTGTGGTCGCCGGCCCGCTTGAGGTCGAGGGCGTGGAGGCCGCAAGCGCGGACGAAGTTGACGACGATATGGGAGTTGTCGGGGTCGCCGCGATATGCCTTGCGGATGTGCGTGAGGGCGTCCTTGTGGCGGTCGAAGCGGTTGGCGAGGAAGACCGCGAAGTTCGCGTGCACCTGGTTCACGGCTGTGCCGTAGTCGCCCCTGCCGATGCCCAGAACCTGGCGGTTGGCGAAGTGGTCCGCCATGCGGAGCTCGGACTCCAGGCGCGCCACCTCGCGGTCCGTCTCCTCGCCCACGCTCATCTTGCCCGAACGCAGCTTCTCGTTGAGCTCGTTGAGCCGTTTCTGAATGCTGTAGAGCCAGTTGAGGAGCATCCGCTCGAGGGCCAGTTGGGTGCTGCGGATCGGGTTTGTGAGGTCGTAGCCCAGGAAGGTGACGTAATGGGCGAGGTCCATCACCCTGTCGAGATGGCGGATGACCTCGGCCAGGCCGACGCCCTCCCGGGACAGCAGCCGCCGGGTTTCGGCCAGACGCACCTTGACCATCACGAGGGCCGCGTGGGCGGCGAGGACGGCCTGCTGCTGGTCGGTGTCGGGCAGGCAGGCGTGCACGGGGAAGCGCTCAGCGAAGTCGGGCGCCTGCGCCGCCTCAGCCACACCGGGCGGCACCACTGCGTTCGGCAGGTCCTGGGCGTCGGGCGTCAGGGGCTTGAGGAGCGCCACGGCCTCCTCGCCCTGTTCCGCCTCGGCCAGACGGAAGTCGGAGAACAGGTAGATGAGCCGCTCACACGCCTCGGGGGTCATGCCCGTGAGGGTCACGTATCGCAGCCGCTGCGTCTCGTCGGCGGTGGAGAGCTGGCCGAAGGCGCCGTGGATGAACGCGCCAACCTGTTGAAGGTAGCCGAGCCGCTGCGCCGCCAGATAGCCTGCTCCGAGGGGGTGTCCTTCGATGCGGATCCTCCGCTCCGTCGCCGCGCGCGCGCCTTCCGTCTCAGCCTGCCACTCGGCGCCCAGCAGGTTCGCCTCGCGGGCAGCCTCGGCGGATCGCCGCGCGTAGGCCGTCAGCAGTTGCTCAATCGTCTTACGCAGCTCGGCGCTTACCGCTTCAAGCTGCTCGGTGAGCTCCGGGGACAGCGCCCGCCCGTAGACCGTGCAGCGCTGGAAGATGAACCGCTCGAGGTACCGCGTGCCCTGGTCGTCGGTGACCACGGTGAGCATGCCGTGCAGTCCGAAGACGCGGCGCGCGGCGTCGGGGAATCGGGCGGGGTCGTCGAGCGCGGTGGCCGCGTGGTGGACCGCCAGGAGGAAGGCGTGGTGGATGCGCGTGCCGTTCGTGGGCTGCTCCCGCACGGCCTCCCAGGCCAGGTCGGCGGCGCGCTCGGCGTGGCCTGCGGCGGCCAGCAGCGTCGCCTGGTCCATGGGCTGGAGGGCCGCCAGGTCCGGCTCGGCGCCCTGGCGTCCCGCCAGGACACCGGCCGCCGTCTCCTGGAGCCGCCGCGTGAGCGCCTCGGGCTCGGCACTGGGGACCACGTGGATGTCCACGGCCAGGCGGCGGCGGTCGTTGCTCAGTGCGACGACCGCCTGGTGGAGGAGCTTCTCGAGGCCCTCGTCCGTCTCCTCCGCCACCTCGGGGTCGGACAGCTCCCGCATCGCCGCGGTGTCCGTCCCGAAGCGAACGCCGAAGCGGTAGAGGCACAGGTACGGATGGGTCGCCGACTCCGCGTCTGCCACCAGCACGATCGGCGCCTCTTCGTTGGCCACGAGCGAGAGCATGGCCGCGGGGCAGCACGCTGGCCCCCGCGCCGCGGCCGCGGAGATTTCCCCTGCGAGAGCCTCCGCATACTCCGCCAGCGCCGAGGGCTCCTCGGGGATGTCGTCGAGGGCCTTGTACGACTCCCCGGCGTCCTGTCTCCTCTCGCGGAGCCACAGGCACAGGTCGAGGCGGTGTCCCGGCTCCAGCAGCTCCTGCGGCAGCCCGGCCTGCGGGATAGGGATGGCGGCGAGCCGGTCCCGGACGGTGCGGACCGCCGCGCGGAGCTTCTCGCCCGCCTCGTCGAGCGCCTGCTCCTCGGCCTTCCTTAGATCGGCGTCTCCCTCTGGGGCGTGCTCGCGCAGGCTGGCGAGGGACTGGCTGACCTCGGCCAGGACGGCGGCGGCGGTGCGGGCGCTCTCCGCCTGCTCCAGGGGTGAGCCGGTGCGCCCCACATGCGCGATGGCCTCGCCGATCCTGGCCAGGAGCGGCGCGGCTCGCTGGCCGGCGAGGCGCGCGGCCAGGGCCATCGCCCTGCCTCGGAGCGCCTCGGCCTGTGCCGGCGCCAGGAAGGCCTCCCCCGACTCGTCGAGCAGGTGGAGGACCTGCGCCACGATGCTCAGCGCCTCGGGACAGGGCTCGGCGCCCTCCTCGGCCGGCTCGCACTCCGCCAGCAGTGTGACCACCCCTTCCTCGAAGACCTGGCGCGGGAAGTCGGGCTGGTTCTCCGCCTCGGCACAGAAGACCTCCTGGAGGCGTCTGCACCCGTCGGTGAGGGCCGGCACGTCGCCTCCCTCGAATGCCGCGAGCCGCTCGAGGGCGGCGACAGCCACCCCTGCCAGGCGCTCCAGGCGCTCGAGGGTTCGGCGCAGCACGTCGAAGCTGCCGATGACGGTCGTGTCGAGCGGCACGGCCTCGGGATGGAAATCGTGCTCGATGGCAACAGGCAGGCCCGCCCACTGCTCGTGTACCGCCGACCAGGGCCGCCGCTCGAGGATCTCGGTGACCATCTGATCGAAGGTGGTCTCCACGTCGCGGAGCTTGCGGATAGCCTGGCAGAGCTCCTCGGCCCGTTGGCCGGCGGCCCGGTTCTCATCCTTGAAACGCCCCTCGAGAACCACCAGGCCGGCGTTGACGTCCTGGTCGCTGTCCCATCGGGCGACGATGGTGTCGAGGGTCTCGCGCAGATCGCACTCGACGGCGGGCATGGCGAACAGGGGCCGCGCCGTGGCGGGCGCGTAGAGCACTGGGAGGAACCACTGCGCCAGCTTGCGGCGCCGCAGGTGCTGGACCGCTGCCACGTACGCCTCTTCAACGAAGATGTCGGCGCCCGGCGTCGGCTTGCCCGTGGCGACGAAGAGGTGTGCGTAGAGCTCCGTGAAGAAGGGCAGCATGCTCCCCGCGGCGCCCCGCGCCAGGAGGGCGGCGACGCGGGTCTCGCCCCGGTATTCCTCCATCAGCTCGAGCGCCAGCGGCGACGAGTCACACACGCAGAGGGTGATGAGCCGCGGGGTCTTGAACTTGCCGAGCAGGCGGGCGAAGGCGTCGAACTCGCACCAGTCCGGCCGGCCGTGGTCGCCGGCGGCGCCGTCGCCGCCGAGCTCGAGCTGGATGCTCTGGCTGTCCCTGCTGCCGTGCGCTACCACGTGGATTATGTCCCACTCGTCGTCCTCGTCGGCCAGCTTCCGCAGCGCGTCGCGCGTGCCAGGGCCCTGGATCGTCTTGACTTCGGGCCGAATGACCCAGCTCGACCAGGCCCTGTGCAGGCCGGCCAGCGCACCGCCCACGTCGAGCCGGGCCTGCTGCGCGCCCACGGGGTTGGCGCAGAGGATGAGCACGCGGATCGCCCGCCGCTCGGTGTGGATGGGGCCGATCGCAGCGTCCCCGTAGCCCCGGACGACGGCGATGTCCCTGTCAATGAGGAACCGCTCCCTGGCGCAGAGCGCCTCCCACACGACATCCTCACACAGCATCCAGGTCGCCTTGGGGTCGCCCTGGGCGCGCAGGTAGACGAGCGCGTCCCTGCTCACGTCGTCGGCGATGGTCGGATAGGCCGCTGTGCGGACCTGGTCGCCGAGCGCGCCCAGTTCCTCGTCCACACCGGTCTTCGTCACGGCGTGGGAGGCCTGATCGGAGAGCACGGCGGACCGAGCCTTCAGCGTCAGCAGCTCGTCGGACCACAGGAACCGCGGCTGGCCCTGGACGTCGTCTGGCCCGAGGACCATCACCCCGTCCTTCCCTTCGCCGGACTGGACGGAGAAGATCTTGAGATGAATCGGCTTGGGTGGCATCTGCTACCCTCCGCTGGGGTGGCCAGGAGCGGCGGCCACCGCGTCCCTCGGGGGGTCGTTACAGGCCACTGCGCAAGGCGCTCAGCTTCTCCCGCGTCTGCGCCATGGCGTAGTGGTCGGGCGCCAGATCGGCGCCGGCGGCCAGCAACTGGCCTGCGCGGTCCAGCAGGCCCCGTGCCTCGCGCCCGCGGGCCGCGTCTCTCGAGGAGGCCTGCTCGACGAGCGCGGCTGCCAGGAGCGCGATCACCTCGGGGTCCTGACGGCCCGATAGTGCAAACACGACGTCGAGAAGCTCGGCCGCCTCGCCATGGCGCTGACTGAGGAACAGTAGTATAGCCTTGCGGTGTAGAAAAGCAAGAGCATCGTCTCCGTGGTAGAGCGCGCGGTCACGCTGGAGAATGCTGTCCACCATCTGGAGGCGCTCGTGCGCGGGGAACCGCTTGGCCATGGGCGTGAGGCACGTTTCAGCGCGCTCGTAGAGCTCGCGGCCGCGCTCGGGCGTCCCCTCGCGCGCGAGGTCGAGAGCCGTCTGCGCCACGAGGACCGCCGCGTCGGGGTGGTTAGGCGCTGCCTGCCAGGCGCGCTCGGCTGCGTCCAGCGCCTCGGCGAGCCGCCCGTCCTTGCGCGCGGCCCAGCAGACGCGCAGCGCCGCGAGCGCGTCTGGTGGCATCGAGCGCAGCGGCGGCGCCTTCTCCGACTCCGTCGTCGGCATCTTCAGCACGTCCGCGATGGGGCATCCCGCCTCGATCAGGCGCACCGCGCTGGCCAACTGACCGACCTGTGGGTTCATCGGGAACGTCTCGCCGGCCTCCTTGGCCACCCGCCGGGCGCGACGGATCGTCTCCCGCGCCTCCTCGGTGCAGCCGCTGCGCTCGAGGCGATGGGATTGCTGAAGCAGGCTCGCCACGTAGCACATGGGCACGGCCTGGAGCTTGTGCGGCAGGCCCCACGCCTCCTCGCACGCTTCGGCGGCCTGTCGCCAGCGCTTCTGCTCGTAGAGCCGCGCGGCGTACCCCATCAGGGCGCGCTCGCGGTCCTGCTCCAGCCCCTCTACCCCCGCGTTGGCAGCGTGGCGGAACAGCAGGCAGGCCTTCCGCAGGGACGGCGTGGAGCCCTCCTGGAGCAGTCCCGTCCGCTTGCCCCGGATCAGCCGGCCCAGACGGCGCTGCACCGGCCCCTCGTAGCCCAGGGCGCGCCCCTCTTTCAACACACGCTCGATCTCCTGGCCCACGGCCTGGGGGTCGAAGTCCTTGCCGGCGAGGAGGCGTGAGAAGATCTCGACATTCATCTCGCAGACCATGGAGGCCGCGTCGCGCCGCAGGCGCTCGACTCCGCCTGGCATGGCGGCGTACGACGGGTTGGCCCGCTCCATCTCCGCCGCGTCGGGGCGGTCGGGCGGCGACCAGCGGGCGTAGACGCGGAGGGCTACGTCCCGTGCCTGGCGGGAGTCGCCAGCGGCAGCGTAGGAGGCGGCTTCGCCAAGCTCGGAGAACCAGCGCCGCAGCTCGGCGTCAGGCCGCCGCCCCGCGGCCATCTCGGCCTCCGCATCGGCGTCGCTCACGCCGATCGACCCCAGCAGCTCGCGAAGGCGGTCGGTCAGGAGCTCCTCGCTGCCCGCCGCCTGCTTGGCGAAGTACGTCCTCAGCGCGTCGAGCTGGCCCGTCCGCTCGGCCAGCAGGGGGCCGAGTCCGATGGAGCGGTCGTCCGGCCCCCGGAAGCCGCCTGCGGTGAGCATGGCCTCGGCAGCCCTGCGCTCGCGGGCGAATGCGGCCTGGAGGCCGCGGACGGCGGCGGCCGCATCGGCGTCGCCGCGCTGCTGGGCGGCGGCGAGCAGGTGGCTGAGCTGGTCGTGCAGGAAGCGGCGGAGCTCCTCCTTCACCACGTCGCCGAGTTCGCGCTCGTTGCCGCGGATGCCGTAGACGGCCAGACGCTCCAGGATCCAGCCGTGCAGCCAGCGGGGATTCTCCAGGACGACGGCCACCTGGGCGAAGCAGTCGCGCCAGGCCTCGACGTCCACCTCCGGCGCGGCGCGCAGGGCGCGTACGAAGGCCAGGACCGCGAGGTTGCGCGCCAGGTGGGGGTCCCAGGGCGTCTGTCGCTGCGCCTCAGCCAGCAGGTCGTAGGCTCGGGCATGGTCGGCGCGCGCCAGCCAGTAGGCACCCTGGCGCAGGGGGTCGGCGGCCTCGGGCTCGGGCGCCAGGGCGTCCAGCAGGCCGGGCACTTCGCTGGCCACCTGGCGCAGCAGGACCCAGTCCACGTCCCCCCCGGCGGCCTCCGCTGGGGGGTGCCCCGCGGCGACTCGCAGGAGCTCCCGGAGGACGGCCGCCTGGGGCTCGAGCGCGCCCTCGGGCAGGCAGCGCAGGGCGGCCTCGTAGTTGCCCTGGAGTGCCCACTCCGCTGCGGCCGTGGCCTGTGCCCACTGGGCGATCTGCGCGTCGCTGGCGTCCTCGGCCAGCGCCGCGAGCCCCGCGGCCCGCTCCTCGCCCCGCGGGAGGACGAAGGCGCACAGGGCGCGGTCGCTGGGCCGCTGGCTGTCCTGAAGGCCCTGGGCGGCCTGGCGGGCGAGGCCCATCTCCTGGGCGGCGAGCGCCGCGGAGGCGACGGCGCGCCGGAGCCCGCGGGCGAGCGGCTGATCGGGGTCGGCAAGGCCCTCGAGGGTGGCGAGGCTCTCGCCCAGGCGCCCTTCGTTGAGCAGCCCCTCGGCATAGGCGAGCAGCGCCTTGTCCAGGGCGGCGCGGGCCGCCCGACGGTCCTGCGGCGGGATGGCCGACCAGACGCGGATGGCCTCGGCGCGGTCGCCGTAGCGCCAGAGCGCGAGGCCGTAGGCGTAGCGAACCTCGTTGAGCTCCTCGACGGGGTCGGGGAGCGAGGTGAACAGGGCGAGGACCTCTGGCAGCATGGGCTCGGGCGCACAGGGGGCGAGGCCGACGAGGGCCTCGGGGCGAAGCGCCGGGTCACGGGCCGCCTCCAGCAGATGGGCGGCGGCCTCGTCGCCATGTCCCGCTGCCAGCAGCATCCGGCCGAGGAGCAGGGCGGCGGGCGCGTCGCCCGGATGCGCATCGAGGAACGCTCGGGCGGCGGCGATGGCAGACTCGGGCCCCTCGGCGTCCCAGCGGGCCCGCAGCTCGTCCAGCGGCAGATTGGCTTGCTCAGGCCCCGTCATGCGAACCGGACCTCCGTCCAGTAGATGAGTGCATCATCGGCCAGGAGGATCGCCACGGGCGCCGCGTCGTCCTGGAGCTTGTACCGCATGCGCTGGATCCGCCCCATCGTCTCCGTCGTGCAGGGTGTCACGGCCCGCGCTCGCCTGGCCGCGTCAATGGCGAGCGCGTCGGCCGCCAGAGGGGGCCGCGGGGTGGTGTCGGGCTGCCGATCGTCCTGGGCGGCGATGGCGAGGATGCCGATCCGCCAGCGCGGGACCGCCCACGGCTGCCGCTCGCGCAGCCCGTCGGCGCTCGGGATGAGCTGCCAGCGGAGGGGGTCCAGCACGCTCCACTCCTCGCCGTCCCCGCCGTCCCTGGGCCTGGCGAACCAGACCGTGGTGTGGGGTTCGGGTGCGCCGGCCTCCTCGCTCTCGATGATCAGCGCGGCACGACAGGGCGCTGACGGCAGGATGATCGCCCGCAGGTATGCCTCGGCGGGCACGGCCGAGGAGGGCTGCGCGGCGTCGAGCGCCCGCCACGTCTGGCCGCGGTCGAGGGTCCAGGTGAGCATGTAGGAGAGCTGGATCTCTGCCCCGCCGGCCTGCGGCGCAGGCGCCTCGACCGGGGCGGCTGGCTGAGCCGGCGGGCGGCGGAGCACAGGCTCTGCGGTGGAGGTCTGCGGCGGCAGGCACTCGCACAGCGTGCGGAAGTACTGCTCGGCGCCCATGCGATGCTTCTCGATGCGGTTCAGCCGCACGAGGACAAAGGCCACGCCCTTGGGCAGCTCCGTGTCCTCCAGCCACACCGGCACGATGTCCAGTTCGTGCTCGCAGGCCCACTGGAGCTCGTTCTTGACGTTCTTCGATTGCATCGACTGGGGGCTGATGAACAGGAGGAAGAGGCTGGCCTCCTCGACGGCCGTGGCCAGGGCCTCCACCCAGTCGGCGCCGCCGCTGATGCCTTCGTCGTACCAGATGCGGTAGCCCTGGTCGTGGAGCCGGCCGATGTCGGCGAAGACGGCCTCGCTGTCCAGGTGGGCGTAGCTCACGAAGATGTAGGGCTTCCTGGAGCCGTCCTCCTCGCCGCGGTATGCGCGGAAGGGCAGCTCGGGCGCGCCGGACGCCGGCGCGCCGGGTGTCGAGCAGGCGAGCGTGCCGACCGCGCCGCCGGTCACCTCCCCGAGCTTGCGCCCGAGCGCCGCGGCCGCCGAGGGGTCGGTGGGGGACCAGAAGACGCAGTGGTCCGCCGACAGGCGGTCGGGCAGGTCAATATCCGTCGCTGGATCGAGCAGCACGCCGACCACAGGCTTGCCAAACTCCAGCGCGAGGGTCAGGTCGAGCCGGACCCAGTTGGACCCCCCGGTGTCCTGGGTCAGGATGAGGACGAGGGCCTTGGCCTGGCGAATCGTCTCACTGAGCAGGCCGCCGAAGCGCGCCGGGGGCAGGACCTGCTCGGGGCGAACCGCGACGTGGTGCGCGCGGAGCAGGTCGAGGACCGGCCCCGCGCGGTCCTCGACGCCAGGGTCGTAGGACACGTAGACATCCCAGTCCTGAGCGGATGTCCCCATGACGCTGCTTCTCTCGCTCTGTAACGCGGAGCCCGTGAGCGTGCTGTGCCTCGCCGCGCGCCCTCCTCGGACGCGCGGGCATTCTAGCGCAAAGGCCCCTGCCTGCCAAGCCATCCAGCACGGCCCGAGCCGTTCCGCCTGCCTGGCCACCCGATCGTCTTCGCATCTCATTGGTGCAAGCGATTCGCGAACTGTTACCGGACCCCCGTCGCCGTATTGTGCCGCTGCGATGCCGCCGACCTGCTCGCCATGCGCCGCCCGCCCAGCCCCATCGAGCCGATCCCGGACGTGGCGCGCCTCCTCGACCTGCCCAGCGAGGCCGCCCTCCACCCCGAGCACTGGGGCGAGCTCAGATTGGAGTGAGTCGCGCAGTGCGGCGGAGTTCCCCAGCGAGGCGGACAGGTTCCGGGTTCCGGGTGCCGGTGCGAAGCGGGGGTGGTTCTCTCTTCCCCCGTAACCCGGAACCTGACACCTGGAACCGCTCCCCCTATCGCGGCGTGACGCCGGCCTGGGCGAGGATGTTGTCGAGCGCCTCGGCGGTGACGCGGACGGCTTCGTCGGGGGGGAGGTGGCGGACGGTCTGGCTGAAGGGCTCGGCCATGACGGGGCCGTCGTAGCCGATCTTCTCGAGGGCGCCGAGGAAGCCGGCGATGTCGATGACTCCCGTCTCACCTGGCATGGCCCGCTTGCTGTCGATCTGCTCGGCGACGGGGATGCCAGCGGGGGCGTCGTTGACGTGGACGTGGACGACCTGCTCGGGCCGCAGCGCCTCGATCTCGGCGACGGTGCCCTCGGTGCAGTACCAGTGCCAGCAGTCGAGCAGCAGGCCCACGTTGCCGGTGCCGATGGCGTCGCAGAGGCCGAGCATGCCGGCCATGTCGTAGATGAACTCGTGGGCTTTGCCGGCCCGCGAGGTCTGCGGGCCGACGAACTCGAGGCCGAGCGACAGGCCGCAGTCGCCGAGGATCTCGGCGCAGGCCTTGAGGCGGCGGCGGTGGAGCTCGAAGTTGTCCTCGAAGGGGATCTCGTCGGAGGCGGGCATGATCCAGGTGGCGCAGCGGGTGCAGCCCATGGCCTGCGCCGCCTTCGCCTGCCGGGCGAGGCCGGCGAGGCCCTGCTCGAACTGGGCTTCGTCCTGGCGGAACTGGACGGGGAGGCCCATGGCGCCGGGCCGCAGGCCGTGGCTCTCGTAGATGGCCGCCAGCAGGTCGAGCTGGCCCTTGTCCATCAGCTCGGCGGCTTCGCCCGCGTTGAAGGACATTCCCTGGAAGCCGTGCTGGCTCGCGAGTGCGGCGATCTCCGCCGTTGTCCCGCCCACGCCGATGGCACCCGCCGACAGGCTCTTGAACACGGTTCGGTCCCCCAAGGCAATGACGGAGCTGATCCCGACGCCGGGCCGCGATTATAGCGGGCGGCGCGGCGATTGCAAGGGACGCCGGGCGTTGCGGGGCGGTCAGGCGCGCTCGGCCGCCTCGCTGGGGAGCTCGATGTGGAAGGTGGTGCCCTCGGCCTCGGAGGTGGTGAAGTAGACGCGGCCGCCGAGGTAGCGCTCGCCGATCAGCTTCATCCCGTACGTGCCCAGCCCCCGCCCCTGCTGGCTCTTGGTCGTGAAGTAGCGCTGGAACACCCGCAGCGCGACCTCGGGCGCCATGGCGGGGGCGCTCCACACGTGGAAGGTCACCCGCCCGGCCTCGGCGTCCCACCACACGCGCACCTCGCCGCCCTCGGGGGTGGCCTCGAGCGCGTTGGTGATCATGTTGGCCAGCACGCGGTCGAGCAGGATGGGGTCGGTGAAGAGCACCACGTCGTCACACCCGCCGCAGACGGTCAGGGTGCGGCCGGCCGCTACGGGCTGGCCGGCGAAGAAGCGTCGTGCGAGTTGGCGGATTTCCGAGCAGGCCACGTAGCGCATGCGCGTCTCGTAGCGGCCGCTCGCGAGGTCGATGAGCTCGCGCTGCGCGGCGATCTCCATGATCAGCCGCTCGCACAGGTCGGCCGCCGCCTGGAGGGCCTCGTGGCGCTCGGCGCCGTCGCAGGTGGCGATGGCGCGGGTGGCGCTCTGGAGGGCGGTGGCGGTGTTCATGATGTCGTGGAAGAAGATGCTCTCGAGGGCCTCGCGGCGCTTCTCGTCGCGGATGTCCCGCAGGGAGATGATGGTGAGGCGCTGGCCGTCCACCTCGATGGGCGCGGCGCGGACGCGGAACTCGAAGGCCTCCTGATGATCGTTCACCTCGGCGGTCAGGAGGCACTCGGCCTCGGCCGGCTCTCTGCTCTGCTGGCTGCTGATGATTGCGATGGCGGCGCCGCAGGTGGCGCAGAAGCGGCTAGTGCCGCATCCGCCCTGGGGGTTGTCGGCGGCGTGGATGCACCGGAGGGCCTCGCCTGGGCGCACGCCGAGGGCGCCCTGGGGGTCGTCGCAGCCGAGGAAGCGGAGCAGCTCGTCGTTGACGGCGACGATCTGGCGCTGCTTGTTGAGCACCATCAGGATGCCGCCCAGGGTGCGCAGGAGGCCCGCCATCACGGGGCTGGCGCTCACCAGGTCCACCGCCGCCTGGACGGCCTCCGGCGCGGCGCGCTCGGCGGGTGCAAAGTACGTCGTGGGGGCCGAAGGCACATCGTCTGGGGTCGAGCAGGGCATGAGCGGCGCTTCTCCGGACTGCGGGATGTCTCCGCCGATTATACTCCCGGGGCGCGGCACCTCCAAGAAAATGTTGACAAACCCGATGTCCTGCGCTTCATTGTTGGCCCCTCAGCAGGACAGGAGACGGATGATGACCAAGTGGCGTTGCATGATGTGCGGCTACGTCTACGACCCGGAGGAGGGCGACCCCGACAGCGACGTCGAGCCCCGCACCGCGTTCGAGGATCTTCCGATCGACTGGACCTGCCCCGACTGCGGCGCCAGCCTGGAAGATTTCGACGAGATGGCGCTGGACGAGGACGAGTAGGCCCCGCCCGGCCGTCGCAGAGCCTGGGGCCTGCCGGCCCCGACTGCGTCATGCTTGCCGAGCCAGATCGCTCCGCTGCCGCGCCGGCCGCCGGACGGTGCGGGAGCCCTCGGCGGAGCGGCGCCAGGCGAAGCCCGATCAGTGGCGAGACGGGTTTGCCTCCTCCGCCGGCTCCAGCTATCATCGCGGCACTGGGCTTCCCTTGGGGAGCAACACGATGGCAGGAGAATGCCATGCGCAGGGTGGCGGCGATCGATGGCAAGGGGCAGTTTCACGTCATCGAGGAGGCGGTGCCGGAGCCGAAGGCGGGACAGGTGCTCATCGAGGTGGGCGCCAGCCTCATCAGCTCGGGCACCGAGCTCGGTAGTATCCCGAAGCGGCGGGAGAATCCGAAGGACTCGCCGCCCAAGCCCTTCGGCTACCAGAACGCGGGCACGGTCATCAAGCTCGGCGAGGGGGTCGAGCGCTATGAGGTAGGCGACCGCGTCGCGTGCATGGGCGGGGGCTACGCGCAGCACGCGAGCCACGCGGTGGTGCCGGTGAACCTGAGTGTGCCGATCCCCGAGGGCGTGAGCTTCGAGGAGGCGGCGTTCTGCCATCTGGCGGCGACGGCGCTCCACGCCGTGCGGCGCGCGGCGCCGGAGTATGGCGAGAACTTCGCCGTCGCCGGGCTTGGGACGGTGGGGCAGATCGCCGCGCAGTTTGCGAAGCTCTGCGGCACCCACGTGGTCGGGCTGGATCGCTTCGCGAAGCGGCTGGCCACCGCGATGGAGCTGGGCGCCGACGCGGGCTTCAACGTGACCGAGGGCGATCCCGTGCCGAAGGTCGTTGACTTCTGTCGCGGCCACGGGCTGGACGCGGGGATCATCGCCTTCGGCGGCGACGGCACCGAGTGCCTCCGCCAGCTCTACGGGATGATGAAGGAGGCGCCCGACGGCCACCGCTGGGGGCGGGTCGTCGTGGTCGGAGGCGCGACCATCACCGTCGGCTTGGCCGCGAGCCTCGGCAACGTGGATATCCGCAGCTCCGCACGCACCGGACCCGGCTACCACGACGAGGCCTGGGAGCACGGCAGCGAGTATCCCGGCGTGATCGTGAAGTGGAGCACGCGGCGGAACCTCGAGGAGTGCCTCCGCGCCATCGCCGAGGGCACCCTGCGGGTCGAGCCGCTGATCAGCGACATCTTCCCGCTGGCCGAGGCGCCTGCGGCGTGCGAGAAGATCGTCTCGGAGCCGAGCGAGACGCTGGCGGTGATTCTGAAGCCGTAGACAGATTGCCGATTTCCAATTGCCGATTGCCGATTGGGAAGCTGTGGTGCGCAGGGCGCTGACAGCGCGGGCGGTGGTCGTCGGCCTGATCGTGGTGGTCGGGCTGAGCCTGGCGACGCCGTACGTCGGGCTGATGATGCGCAGCCAGCTTCTGGCGACCAACTATTACCCGGTGGGGCTGGGCGCCGGGTTCCTCGCCGTGGTGCTGGTGCTCAACACGGCGCTGAAGACGCTCCGCCGGGCCTGGGGGCTGACCGAGGGGGAGCTGGCCATCGTGTTCGTCATGGCGGCGGTGGCGATCACGATGCCGACCCACGGCACCGCGGGCTACCTGCTGAGCTACATCTGCGCGCCCCACTACCTCGCGACGCCGGAGAATCGGTGGGCCGAGTACTTCTTCCCCTATCTCCCTCGCTGGGCGGTGGTGGACGGGGGGGAGCCGCTGCGGTGGTTCTTCGAGGGCCTGCCTCGCGGGGAGTCGATCCCGTGGGGCGTATGGCTGTCGCCGCTGGTGTGGTGGCTGGCGTTCGTGGGTGTCGGGCTGTTCGCCTGCCTGTGCGCGATCTCGATCCTGCGGCGGCAGTGGATGGAGCACGAGCGGCTGGCCTACCCGCTGGCGGAAATGACGATGGAGCTGGTCCGGGGGGCGGAGGACGAGAGCCGGCTGCCGCGGTTCGCCCGCTCGCGGCTGTTCTGGGTCGGGTTCGCCCTGCCGTTCGTGCCGCTGGCGTGGAACGTGCTGCACTACTTCTGGCCGCAGGTGCCGCAGTTCCCCCGCGAGTTTCCGCCGATCAGCCTGGGGCAGGGCTTTCCGCCGATCTTCCTGGTCTTCTACTGGCCGCTGCTGTGCATCGCGTTCTTCCTGAAGCTGGAGGTGGCGTTCAGCATCTGGGTGTTCGTCGTGCTGGGGGTAGTGCAGGAGGGGCTGTTCAACCGCTTCGGGTTCCGGATCCGCAATGCGCTGAGCGTCTACCACTTCGACGCGTCGCGTCCGACGCTGGCGTGGCAGAGCTACGGGGCGATGGTGGTGATGGTGGGGCTGAACCTGTGGGTGGCCCGCCGGCACCTGGCGGCGGTGTGGCGGAAGGCGCTGCGGCCTCGGGCCGAGGCGCTCGACGACAGCAACGAGCTGCTGTCGTCGCGGGTCGCGGTGTTCGGACTGCTTGTGGCGCTGGCGTTCATGGCGGCGTGGCTGATGCGGCTGGGGATGCGTCCGCTGACGGCCGCCGTGTTCCTGGGTGCCGCGATGGTGGGGTTCATCGGGCTGTCGCGGCTGGTGGTCGAGGGTGGGCTGGTGTTCATCCGTCCGCCGCTCACCCCGCAGTCGGCGACGGTGACGGTGCTGGGGAACGCGGCGATGGGCGCGACGCAGCTCACGGCGATGGGGCTGTCGATGGCGTGGGTTTCGGACCCGATCAACGCGTTCATGCCCGCTGCGGCGAACGCGGCGAAGGTGGGGCACGCGGCGCGGGCGCGGGGGCGTGGGGTGGCATTCGCCATGGTGCTGGCGGCGCTGGTGGCGCTCGCGGTGACCATCCCGTTCACCCTGTCGCTGTGCTACGAGCGGGGGGCGTACACGACGGGCACCTGGCTGTTCAAGTACGCGCCGCGGGTGCCGTATGACTACATCGTGAAGGCGATTCGCTCGGAGCCTGGGGTGGAGTGGCCGAAGCTGCTGTGGGGCGGGATCGGCGGGGTGGCGATGCTGGTGCTCACAGTGCTGCACCACAGCTTCGCGTGGTGGCCGCTGCATCCGCTGGGGCTGGTGGCGGGAGTGGTGTTCAAGGTGCGGTGGGCATTCCTGCCGATCTTCGTGGGCTGGCTGGCCAAGACGCTGATCCTGCGTATCGGCGG
>CAZDNN010000035.1:0-21010 GCA_964506385.1 uncultured Planctomycetota bacterium | reverse complement strand
CGCACTCGTCTGCGAAGGACTTCTGCCACGGACTGCTAAGCGACGCTGCCGCAAGGGGAAGCGAGCGATTCGGCCTGTCGGGCCCGTGCGCAGAGCGTCGTGCCCAGTGCGCTCGCTCTCGTCGCGGGCAAGGACGCACACGCGGCCTTCCGGAGGCGTATCCGTGATGGATACGCTGAGGACAGGCCGCACGGAGGACACGGCACGCGGCGAGAACGAGCCGCTGGCGGCGACACCTGGTGAGAAATGCGGGCTAGCGCCTCTCCACGCCCGCCCGCTTCTTGATGGCGTCGATGTCGAGCTCGCGGATGTAGTCGCGGAGGTTGCCGAAGACGGCCTCGTGGTGGCCGAACCCGCCGTCGGTCATCTCGCGGATGGCCTCGTCCCTGCTCCAGCCCTGGACGACGATGCGGTAGAGGGCACACATCGTCCCCGTGCGGTCGGCGCCGTGCTGGCAGTGGACGAAGGCGGGCAGGCGGTTCTTGTCGGTGACGATCTGGATGAAGCGGATGACATCCTCGTCCTCCGGGTGGAGGGGGTTGAAGTAGATGTGCTCGTAGGCGAGGCCCGTGCCGCCGATCTCGTCGCGGTCGGAGTGGAACTTGCGGAGGTTGACGACGGTGCGGACGCCCATCGCCTTGAGCTGCTTCATCCCCTCGGCCGTCGGCTGGGCGCCGCGGTAGAGCTGGTCGCTGACCTTGTGGAGATTGGGCAGCCCCGGCTTCTCGATGGGCTTCGCCCACTTCGGGTCGCGCTCTTCCTCCGCGGGTGCTGGCCTCGATGGCGCTGGGGCAGTGGCACGCGGGAGCGGGGGCCGAGGCGGTGGGGTCGCCGAGGGCGCCATGCTGACCCAGAAGAGCGCGCCCACCAGACCGACCGCGACGATCAGCGCGGCCACCACGGCGGCGACCACGATCCCGATGATCAGACACGTCTTGCCGATTGAGTCCGCCATCATTCCTCTTTCGACGCTGCAAGCGATGGGCAGCAACTCCTTCGCCGGCCGCCCACCGCGTCCGCCTCTCCCTGCTATAGATCGACATCGCCAAGGTGACAGGGAATGCCCTCCTCCCGGAGCCGGGACTGGACCGCCCTGGGTTCCAGCTCCTCCGGCGTCGTCCGCTGATAGGCGGCGATGGCGGCGGCGAGGCCGGCGACCTGGCCGGTCAGGGCGGCGGGGGGTATGACGCGGGTGACCTCCCAGGCGTCGCCCTCGGACGAGATGCAGCGGCCGGCGGCGAGCAGGCCGCTGACCTTCTGGGGGACGAGTGCGCCGTAGGGGATCTCCCACACCTCGCCCGGCCTGCGCCAGTCGGCGACGAGGCCGACGGAGTTGGGGACGTGCTGCCCCTGCTGGCCGTCGGTCATCGTGGCCTGGCCGACGATGCGGCGGGTCGTGCGATACTGGGCCATCGAGGGGAGGGCGAGGGGGAACTGGTTGCGCCGCTCGCCCTCGCCCGCCTCGGCGTGGAGGGCCTTGTAGTGGTCGAGCAGGAGGCGGCGGCTCCGGAGGACGAACTCGGTGACGTCCTGGGCATCGGTGCCATGCCAGGAGGGCTGGCCATCGGCGCCGCGGCCGGCGTTGTCGCCGCCGAGGCGGATGGGGTCGTAGAGCGGCGCGCCGCTGCCCTCGGCGACGGCCTGCTGCGCCCGCTCGAGGCGGGCCTGGACGGCCCAGATCGACAGCCAGTTGCTGCCCTCGACGCACGGGACGCCGGCCCGGAAGGCGACGTCGGCGTCGCCTGTGGCATCGACGACGCACTTCGCCCGCAGCAGGCCGCGGCCGCCCTTGGTCTCGACCTCGAGGCCGACGATGCGATCGCCCCCCAGCGCCGTCTCGCAGACGAGCGTGTCGAGCCACAACTCGACCCCCGCCTTGGCCACCATCTCGTCGAGCGCCAGGGCGAAGGCCGCGGGCGAGAAGCGGGCGAGGTAGCGGCCCTGCTTCTCCGCCGCGCCGTCCGTCCAGCCCGAGGGGACGTCGCCCGGGCCGTAGCGGATGCTGGCGTGGAGCAGCTCCTCGGCGATGCCGTAGGTCACCTGGGTGCCGCGGCCGTCGCACAGCGGCAGGTAGACGTCGATCAGGCCCGAGGTCGCGAGCCCTCCGAGCAGGATCGTCTTCTCGACCAGCGCCGTCCGCATCCCGGCCCGCGCCGCCTCCAGCGCCGCGGCGATGCCGGCCACGCCGGCGCCCGCGATCAGGATGTCGTAGTCGCGTGTGAACTCCATAAGCGTCGCTTCCTGTCCCGTGGCAGCCGCAGAGCACGGGCTGGCAGGCCAGAGGCGGTGCACGGGGCATTCTCTCAGGTCGGGCACGGTGGGTCAACCGCGCCGCAGGCGGATGCTGGCGAGCCCCCAGTCGCGGTTGACAGAGCGGGGCGGCTGTGCCAGGATATGCGGTCCGCGTGGGCGCAGGGTCCCGCGCGGGTCTTGCGCATGAGTGTCTGCCCATCGACTTCTGGAGGACGCGGGTCCATGACTACCTGGGTGCGTCGCCTGGCGTGGTGCCTCCTTGTTCTCTCCGTGGCCGTCGGGGTGCTGGGGGCCGGCGAGGCCAAGCCGAAGCCCAAGGCACAGCCCCAGAAGCCGAAGCCGCCTGCGCCGGCCAAGCACGAAGTGAAGCCGGCGACGTTCAAGATCGAGGTGAAGCTCAAGGGCATCTTCGAGTCAGCCGAGATGGCCGAGCTGGCCGTGGCCCCCAAGGCCTGGGGCCAGCTCCAGGTCGTCAAGGCGGCCGAGCAGGGCGCCCGCGTGAAGAAGGGCGAGCAGGTGCTCTGGCTCGACGTCGAGAAGATCGACGAGGCCATCCGCGCCGCCGAGCAGGCACAGGCACTCACCGACCTCAACGTCCGCCTCGCCGAGGAGAACCTCAGCATCCTTGAAAAGGAGACGCCGCTGAGCCTCGCCGCCGCCGACAGGGCCGACAAGCGGTTCCAGGAGGACTACAAGCACTTCTTCGAGGTCGAGCTGCCGTATTCGAAGAAGTCGGCGGACTTCTCGCTGAAGAGCGCCGGCTTCTACCTCATGTACGCCAAGGAGGAGCTCAAGCAGCTTCAGAAAATGTATGAGGAGGACGATCTGACGGAGGAGACCGAGGAGATCATTCTCAAGCGCGCCCGCTTCGCCGTGGAGCGCGCCGAGCTCAGCTTCGAGCGCTCCCAGAACAGCTACGAGTGGAACACGAAGTTCGAGCTGCCCCGCCAGGAGGAGAATGCCAGGCACAACGCCAAAGCCCAGGAACTCAGCTACGCCAAGGCTAAGACCCTTCTGCCCCTCCAGCTCAACCAGAAGCGCCTCGAGCTCGCCAAGATGAAGCGAGACCAACACCTGGCGAGTGAGAAGCTGGCCAAGCTCAAGAACGACCGAGCGAGCATGGTCGTCAAGGCGCCCATCGACGGCGTCATCTACTACGGCCAGTGCGTGCGAGGACACTGGACGACGGGCGCCGCCGTCGAGGGCCTGCTGCGTCCAGGCGGGGTAATCAAGCCACACCAGGTGGTCATGACGGTCGTCAAGCCGCGGCCCCTGCGCGTCCGCACCGTGGCGCCCGAGAAGGAGCTCCACCGCCTCCAGCCCGGCCTGCCGGCCGAGGTTGTGCCCGCCGGATACCCCGATCTGAAGCTGGCGGCGAAGCTCGCCTCCGTCGCGTCTGTGCCTTTCAAGGAGGGGAGCTTCGACGCGACGCTCTCCCTGCCTGCGCCGAAGGGCGCCGAGGCACTCGTGGCCGGGATGACGTGCTCGATCGCGGTGAAGGCCTACGAGAAGAAGGACGCCATCGCCGTGCCCGCCAACCTCGTCTACACCGACGACAAGGACCCCGAGAAGCGCTATGTCCTGGTTCTCGACAAGGACGGGAAGCAGGCCCGCCGCGACGTGAAGGCGGGCAAGAAGAACAACGGCCAGATCGAGATCCTCGCCGGCCTGAAGGCTGGAGAGACGATTGTGGCCAAGAAGGCAACCGAGAAGAAATGACCCGCTGCCGAGCACCACAGATGCTGGCCTCCCTGGCCCTCGCGGCGCTGGCGCTCGCGCCAGGCTGCGGCCGGCCGAGGCCCATGGCCGAGATCGGGCCGAAGCCGCACGCCATCGAGCCGCCCAAGCCCGAGGCCATCGACGCGGCCATCCGACGGGGGATCGGCTTCCTCGTCGCCGACCAGAACCCCAACGGCTCCTGGGGCAGCGCCACGCGGACGAAGGCGCTGAACATCTACGCCCCCATCCCGGGCGCCCACCATGCCTTCCGCACCGCCGTCACTGCCCTGTGCATCTCCGCCCTCATCGAGGCCGACGACCCGCGGCCCGAGGCCAAGGCCGCCCTCGCACGTGGCGAGGAGTGGATGCTCGGGTTCCTCCCCCGCCTCCGCCGCGCCACCCCGCGAGCCGTCTACAACGTCTGGGGACACGCCTACGCCATCCAGGCCCTCGTGCGCATGCACAACCGCGCCGGCGACCCCGCGCGGCGCCAGCGCATCCGCGAGCTGATCCAGGACCAGATCGGCTTCCTCTGCCGCTACGAATCCGTGGACGGGGGGTGGGGCTATTACGACTTCCGCGCCCAGACCCGGAAGCCCGCCTCCAGGCCCAACAGCTTCACCACCGCCACGCCCCTCATCGCGCTCAAGGAGGCTGAGGAGATCGGCATCCGCGCGCCCGAGAAGCTCGTCAGGCGAGCCGTCGCGGCCATCCAGCGCCAGCGGAAGCCCGACTTCACCTACCTCTACTCCTCGGGCTTCAAGTTCGCCCCCATGGCGCAGATCAACCGCCCCGGCGGCAGCCTTGGGCGCTCGCAGGCCTGCAACGCCGCCCTGCGGATGTGGGGCGACGAGGCCGTGACCGACGCCATCCTCAAGACCTGGCTCGACCGCCTCGCCGCGCGCGACGGCTGGCTCGGCATGGGGCGCAAGCGGCCCGTGCCCCACGAGTCGTGGATGGCCGTCGCCGGCTACTTTTTCTACTACGGCCATTACTACGCTGGATACTGCATCGAGCTGCTCCCCCCCGCCGACCGCCCCCACTTCCAGCACCACCTCGCCGCCCTCATCCTCCCTCTCCAGGAGAAGGACGGCTCGTGGTGGGACTACCCGCTCTACGACTACCACCAGCCCTACGGCACCGCCTTCGCCGTCATGACCCTCCTCCGCTGCCGGCCCGGGTCATGACGCCATCGTCATCCCGAGGATGATCGCGACGAAGAGCAGCAGGGTGCCCGCGAGGATCGCCGCGGCGATGTTGCCCTTGCGGATCTCCTCCTCCAGGTCGATCTTCTTCAGCAGGAAGCGGTCGAGGAACCGCAGCGCCAGGACACCGACGAACAGGGCGATGATCGCGTATACGAGGTTCACCGCCAGAACAACCAGATTCCGCGACACGAATCCCCAGTCAATCACGCCCCGTCTCCTTTCCTGCGGCGGCATCGCGGGCGGGACCCCACGTCCAGGGGCCGCGAGCCCATTCGTCGTCACTGAAGTAGTGCGCTGTCCACGCATTCCGTTTGCGGAACCACACGCCCGACCGCTCGAACTGCACCTCGGGGAAGTACTTGACCATGGCGGCCGAGCCCAACGCCGCGCGGCGGAAGCTCCTCCGGCCGCCGGTCGTCTCGAGCAGGTAGTCCTGCCCTTGGTACCGCAGGACCACCCAGGCGTGGCCGCGTCTCTTCACCTGCCCTGTGACGACCCGAGCCCTGTAGCCGCTTGCTGCCAGCCAGTCCGCGAGCAGGATAGCCGTGTCCTCGCAGTCCCCTTGCCGCCAGCGATGGGTCTCCTCGGCGAGCTGCCAGACCTCCTGGCGGCCGAAGCGCTTGCTGTCGAGCATGTACTGGTAGCCCGTGAGCACGGACAACCAAGCGTCGAACGGGCTGCTGACCTTCCTGGGCTGGAAGCCTCGGAGGAACCAGGGCGGCCGGTGGAACTTCCCGGCGGTGTCGAGGCCGAAGAGGTCGAAGCGCCGCTTGCACCGCTCGCACACGGCGGCCAGGGCACCCGCGTCCCCGCTCGGGGGCGTGACGAGCCTGCCCGCGGCCTGGTGGCCGCACAGGTGGCAGGTGAAGGCGAAGTCGCGCTGCCCCTGGCTCAGCAGCTCGGGGCTGACCTCGGGCACGATCTGCGCGCCGAGGCCGAACGCGATCCACGTGACGTGCCCGGTCTCCTCGGTCACGCAGCAGACCGAGAGGCCGAGGTGAGTGAGCTCCTTGTGCCCGAGCATCTCCCAGGCGGCGGCCTTCGTCGCCAGCTCCTCGACGCTCGCGGCGCCACAGAGATGGAAGCCGCAGGTCCCGACGCGCGGCAGGCCGTCGAGCACCGTCCTGTCCTTCAGCTCGGCCGGGGGCTCGGGCTTCTCGGGGTTCGCGAGCACGGCGAGCGCCATGGCCCTGGCCACCGAATCCGCACGTCCCTGGAGCGGGGCGAACTCGGCCAGTGGCCCGGCGCCGAGGCGGCGGCGGGCGGCGTTTACAGCCTGGCGGACGCGCCGCGCCGCATCGCGGTCGAGCGCAATCTGGCCCTGCTGCGCAGCGGCCAGCACGCTCGCACCCAGCAGCGCGAGCGACGCGACCAGCACGAGCGCCGTCCCGGCCTGCCACGCGCCCCGCCGCGATGTGCCCATAAGCCTGCTCCTCGCCCCCAGAGTAAGGGCGGCGCCCCGCAAAGTCAAGAGCGCGGCGCGCTTGACGCGCCCTGCCCGCGCCGATAGAGTTTCGCAGAGCACTCGATCGGCAAGGGGCCTTCGAGCCGGTGGATCGCCTGCCGATGACCGAGTGGGCGGGCCGGTGGGACCTGACGGCCGACCGCTGGCACGCCGAGGGCCTGCCCGCCGAGCTGACCGACGCCGCCCGACGTCTCGCTCGATACCTATCGGCTGTACGTCGATCTGCTTCGCGAGTACTGCGAGCGTGCGGCGAAGCACCTCGGATAGCACCTATAGGTCGTATGGGTCCTATAGGTCCTATCGGCGCGGCTGAGGGCCCCGGAGCACCGACAGACCAACTACCACCAAGGAGGGACGATGACCCCACGCGAGCGATTGCTGACGACGATGCGTGGCGAGACGGCGGATCGGGTGCCCATTGTGCTCCCTGGCTTCCAGCACCCGTCGCGGGAGGCCGTCGAGCGCGTGACGGAGCCGCTCCGCCGCCAAGTCGCCGAGCGGGTGTTCGAGCGGATGCACTTCGACGTGGGCGTCGGCTCGGCCGTGAACCGCTACCTTGTCACCCCGCCGCAGCGGATGCGCCACGAGCGGCGGCCGTTGCCGGACGGCGAGCACGAGACCCACGGCGTCATCGATACGCCCAAGGGCGAGCTGACCTTCCACACCCGCTACGCGCCCGCCTCGCGCACGACCTGGACGCTGAAGTATCCGTGCGAGACGCTCGCGGACATCGAGAAGATCGCCTCGGTGCCCTGGGAGATGCCGCCCGGCGTGAAGCCGCCGGAGCTCGACGACCTGCCGCCCGCCTTCGAGCGGCGCGGCATCGTCAGGACGGGAATCTCCTCGCCCTTCGTCTGCGTCGCCGGGATGATGCCGTACGAGACGTTCCTCCTGCTGTGCGCCACCGAGCTCGAGCTCATCGAGGAGCTGACGGAGATCTGCCGACAGCGCATCCTCGCTGTCCTGGAGGTGCTCTTCTCGGAGCCGGGCATCGAGTACGTGTGGATGGGCGGCAGCGAGTGGGTCACCCCGCCCATGGGCTCGCCCGCCCTCTACGACGCGCTGGTGCAGGAGCAGGAGCGCAGCATCATCGACTACGTCCACGACCACAGCGACGCCGTCGTCCACATCCACTGCCACGGCCACGTCCGCCACGCGCTCGCGCGGACCATCGAGCGCGGCGCCGACTACACCGAGCCGGTCGAGCCGCCGCCCGACGGCGACATCACGATGGCCGAAGCCAAGGCCCTCGCCGCCGGCCGCATCACCCTCGGCGGCAACATCGAATCGCGCGTGACCTGCTACGAGAGCGAGGAGACCGTCGAGCAGGCGGTCCGCGCCGCCTTCGAGGGCGGCAAGGAGCGCTTCATCCTCCGGCCCACCGAAGGCCCGTCGCCTGTGCTCGGCGAACGCGAATTCCACAACTGGATGCGGATCATCGACGTGTGGGAGGAGCTCTCCCCGATCCCTTGACCTGGGAAGGGGAGGGCGAGGCTCCCGCCGAGCCGCCACAGGCCGGAAGCCCATGCCAACGGTTTGACACGGCTGAGGCGCGTTGCTAGGGTGGGCCGCGAGCAGAGACCCCAACCACCGGAACACGAGGGAAGAAGCGATGCGAGCGAGATGGACCGCAGTTGCTCTCCTGGCGCTGGCCGCGAGCATCGGTGCGGGTACGGTGGGCAAGCTGGTGCCCGTGCCCTTCGAGCAGGTGACGATCGAGGACAGCTTCTGGTCGCCGCGTCTGGAGACGAACCGCACGGTGTCGATCCCCCACAATCTCGACACGTGCGAGAGCACGGGGCGGATCGACAACTTCCGCCACGCCGCGGGCGTGACGCCGAAGGGCAAGTTCCGCGGCCACATCTTCCACGACAGCGACGTCTTCAAGGTGCTCGAGGGCGTCGCCTACTCGCTCCACACCCACCCCGACCCCAAGCTCGAGGCCCGCCTCGACGAGATCATCGGCTACATCGCCAAGAGCCAGCAGCCCGATGGCTACCTCAACACCTGGTTCATCGTTGCGAAGCCGAAGGAGCGGTGGAAGAACCTGCGGGGCGCCCACGAGCTCTACTGCGCGGGCCACATGTTCGAGGCCGCCGTCGCCCACTTCCGCGCGACGGGCAAGCGGACGTTCCTCGACGTGGCCTGCAAGTATGCCGACTATATCGACAGCGTCTTCGGCCCGGGCAAGCGCCACGGCATCGCAGGCCATCCCGAGATCGAGCTGGCCCTCGTCAAGCTCTGGCGGGCGACGGGCAACGACCGCTATCTGAAGCTCGCCCGCTTCTTCGTCGAGGAGCACGGCAACAGCAAGGATCGCAAGCTCTTCGGCGGGTACTGCCAGGACCACGCACCCGTCCGCGAGCAGACCGAGCCCGTGGGCCACGCCGTCCGCTTCCTCTACTTCTACAGCGGCGTCGCCGATCTCGCCGGCACCGACGGCGACCAGGGCTATATCGACACGATGGAGCGGCTCTGGCAGTTCATCGTCACCAAGAAAATGTACGTCACGGGCGGCGTCGGGGTGCAGGGCCACGGCGAGGGCTTCGCTAAGCCCTACTACCTGCCGAACTACCAGGCCTACTGCGAGACCTGCGCGTCCATCGGCATGGTCTTCTGGAACCATCGCCTCGCGCTGCTCCACGGCGAGGGGCGATTCGCCGACCTGGTCGAGCGGCTGCTCTACAACGGCGCGATCTCGGGCGTCGCGCTCGACGGCTCGAAGTTCTTCTACGTCAATCCCCTCGCGAGCCGCGGCAATCACCATCGCCAGCCGTGGTACGGCTGCGCCTGCTGCCCGACGAACGTCGTGCGGTTCATCTCGTCGGTCGGGCAGTACGTCTACGGGCGGATGGCCGACGGCGAGGGCGTCGCGGTCCTTCAATACATCGGCGGGAAGGGGACGGTCGAGCTGGCGAAGGGCAAGGTGACGCTTGTGCAGAACACGCGGTATCCGTGGGAGGGGACGGTGACGATCGCCGTCGAGCCCGAGGGGGCCGGGGAGTTCACCGTGGGGGTCCGTATCCCCGCCTGGTGCGACGGAGCGGCGGTGACGCTCAACGGCAAGAAGCTCGGCGCCAAGGCGAAGGACGGCTTCGTGCGCATCCGCCGGGCCTGGGCGGCGGGCGATACGATCGGGCTGCACTTCCCGATGCCGGTGCGCCAGGTCAAGGCGGATCCGAACGTCGAGTCGTGTCGAGGCCGTCTGGCCGTGATGCGAGGCCCGGTCGTCTACTGCCTGGAGGACACGGACAACCCGTGCCGCGTCGATCAGGTGTCCATCCCGGGGGGCGCGACGTTCGAGAGCGAGTTCAAGGCCGACCTGCTCGGCGGCGTCACGGTGCTGAGGACCAAGGGCGAGCACAGCGGCATCGTCGAGACCGGGGACGGCTTCGAGGTCGCTGGCCGCCAGGTTGACCTCACGCTGATCCCTTACTACGCGTGGGACAACCGCGAGCCTGGCCGCATGGTCGTGTGGGTGCCCACGGACGTGCCGAAGGCGGCCGACCCGAAGAACGCGACCGTGGCCATCGTGGCCAAGACGTCGTCCTCACACCGCAACCCCAGGGACGCCGAGCAGGCGCTCAACGACAACGTCCTGCCCAAGAGCTCCATCGACCACGACGTCGCCCGCTTCACCTGGTGGCCCCGCAAGGGCTCGACCGAGTGGGTGCAGTACGACTTCGCAAGGCCCAAGACCCTCTCGAAGGCCGAGGTCTACTGGTTCGACGACACCGGCCGCGGCGGCTGCCGCGTCCCCAAGTCCTGGCGGCTCCTGTACCGCGACGGCAAGGAGTGGAAGCCGGTCGAGGGTGCCTCGTCCTACGGCGTCGAGCGCGACAAGCTCAACGGTGTGACCTTCCAGCCCGTCGCCACCAAGGCGATCCGCCTCGAGGTCCAGCTCCAAGCGAACTTCTCGGGGGGCATCCTGGAGTGGCGGCTGCCGAAGTGATGCGTGACCGCTGACCGGGCGATCTTCCGCGACCCTCTCCTGGGCGAGCGGTGGGTGGGAAGGCGCAAGCCGCTGTCCGTCCGGCCCGCCAGCCGCGCTTGACTTGCCACCGCCGTGGCCCATAATGCGGGGCGTCCCGACACAGGCAGGACACCTGTGCCACCGGGCCACTTGGGCGAAGGAGAGGCGATGGACTTCGCGGCGTTCCAGGCACCGGATTCCCTGCTCCGCCCCGCTCCCTTCTGGGCGATCAACGACCGGATCACGCCCGCCGAGACGGCGCGGCAAATGGCGGACATGATCGACAAGGGCCTCTCCGGCGGCTTCTTTCACTCCAGGGCAGGCCTGATCACCGACTACCTGGGCGACGAGTGGGTCGCCTCGATGCGCGCGGCCCTCAAGGTCGCGGAGGAGAAGGACGGGTATCTGTGGCTCTACGACGAGGACCTCTGGCCCTCGGGCAACGCCGGCGGGCAAGTGGCCGCAACGGCCGAGGAGTACCGCCAGGCGTACCTCGAAGCCGAGTTCGTGCCCGTCGGCGACGCACCCTCCGACGATCCCGGCGGCGAGGTGAAAGCGGCCTACTCGATCCACAGCCGCCGCGGCGGCGTGCTCAACGAGGTGCGCGCCATCTCGCCAGAGGAGGCGGCCGACCGCAGCGACGTCGAGCGCCTCGTCTTCCGCCGCTACTACGCCGCGAAGACCGGCTGGTGGTCGGGCGAGAGCTACGCCAACCTGCTCCATCCCGGCGTGACCCAGCGCTTCATCGAGCTGACCCACGAGGTCTACCGCCGGCACTTCGGCAGGCACTTCGGGAAGCGAATCCCCGGCATCTTCACCGACGAGCCGCAGCTCTACAGCCGCACGACGGCCATCCCGTGGTACGACGGCATCCCCATGGCCTACGCGTCGCTCACCGGGCGCCACTTCTGGGACGACCTGCCGTTCCTCTTCTTCGACGGCCCCGAGTGCCGCAGGGCTCGCCTGCTCGTCTACCGCACGATCCTCCACCTGTTCTGCGAGCACTACTCGAAGCCGCTCTACGAGTGGTGCGAGCGCCACGGCCTCGAGCACACAGGCCACTACAACGCCGAGGACAGCATCCCGGGCCAGCTCCTCAACCACTGCGGCGGCATCATGGCCCACTACCGCTACCAGCAGCTCCCGGGCATCGACCACCTGTGCCGCCAGACCGACGGCATGCTCTTCACCGTGAAGCAGGCCGGCTCGGCGGCGCGGCAGCTCGGCCGACGCGGCGTGCTCACCGAGATCTTCGGCGTCTCCCACCATACGAACACCTTCGAGGACTTCAAGTGGCTGGGTGACTTCGACCTGGTGCTCGGCGCGACCTTCTTCTGCCCCCATCTGACCTGGTACTCGATGCGGGGCAAACGCAAACGCGACTACCCGCCGAACTGGAATTACCAGCAGGCCTACTGGGAGCACCTGCGGCCCCTGAACGACTACTTCACCCGCGTCGCGGCCGTCCTGACGGCAGGCGAGCCCGAGTGCGAGGTCCTCTTCCTGCATCCTGCCGAGGCGGCGACGGCGACGATGCGGCGCGGGATCGCCAAGGCCCGACGGGGCCTGCCGCAGGACATCCCGGGGGCCGACCTGTCGGGCGCCGACAGCCTCGACCGCATCCTCCGCAGCCTGTTCAAGGCAACGCTCAATGCAGGCTACGATGCCGATCTCGCCGATGAGGGCTACCTCGAGGACCTCGGCGACGTGAAGGGCAAGACGCTGGTGGTCGGCGAGATGGCCTACTCCGTCGTCGTCGTGCCCGAGGCGGCGACGTGGCGGCCCGACACGTACGCGCTGCTCAAGGAGTTCGTCGAGAAGGGCGGCACGCTCATCCTGACGGGCAGGCTCCCCGTCGAGCTCGACTGCGAGCCCGCCGCCGAGGAGTGGGCGGAGCTGGCGGCGATGGACGGCGTGCTCTGCATCCCCGCCGGCCCGACGGAGCTCGTCGCCGCGCTCGACAAGGCCGTTCGCCAGAGCTTCAGCCTTCGCGCCCCCGACGGCAGGCCCGTGCCCGACCTCTATGTCCAGCACCGCAGGGGCCGCGGGCAGGGCTTTTTCTTCATCGTCAACTCCGATCGCGAGGCCGAGCGGCCGCTGCGCCTGACGATTCGCCGCGGGGCGGGAAAGCCGATGGCCCTCTGGAACCCGCTGGACGGCACCCGCGAGAAGGTCGCGGGGCAGGCCGTGGGGCGGGACCTCATCTACGAGTTCGCCCTCCCGCCGTGCGGCTCGGCGCTCATCGCGGTGGGGGAGGGGGTCGCCGAGGCGGCGAAGCCGGCGAGCCGGCCCCGCCTGCGCGGCGGCACCGTCGAGCCCCTGCCACGCAAGTGGACCCATCGCCGGAGCGAGGAGAACGTCCTCGTCCTCGACCGCCTGTCCTACTCGCTCGACGACGGCGAGACCTGGAGCGATGAGGACGCCGAGTACCGCATCCGTCGGCAGCTCGCCGAGCATTTCGGCACGCGGGAGTCCCTGGCCTGGCAGCCGTGGGTGGCCATCCGCAAGGGCCTCTTCGACGGCAAGGGCGGGCCGGTCGTGCTCCGCTACCGCTTCCACAACGCGGCGAAGCGGAAGATCAAGCGGGCCGGCGTCGTGATCGAGGACCTGCACAAGGGCCGCCTCTCCTGCAACGGGACGCCCATCGACACCGAGGGCTGCGGCTGGCACTGGGACCGGGGGTTCGGCCGCGCCGAGATCACCGGCCTGCTGGTTAAGGGCGAGAACGTCGTCGAGCTTGCCGTGGACTACGACTTCCTCACCGAGGTCGAGCAGGCCTACGTCGTCGGCGACTTCGGCGTCCGCCTCCGCACGCCCTTCGAGGGCGAGCTGTGCGACGAGCCGCGGCGGCTGACGGACGGTTCGTGGGTCCATCAGGGCTATCCCTTCTACCCGGGCAGCATGGTCTATCAGACGACGGTGAGCCACCGCCGCCGCAAGGGGGTCCGCACGCTCTTGCGACTCGTGAACCCATCGGGCACGCTCTACATCGTGCGGGTGAACGGCGCGGAGGCCGGTCGCATCCTGTGGCGGCCCTTCGTGCTCGACCTGACCGACGCCCTCGCCGGTGGGGAGAATGAGCTCGAGATCGAGGTGGTCTCCAGCGGGCACAACGCCCACGGGCCGCTCCACGTCCGCGAGGGCGACTCGTTCCGCTGGTTCGGCCCGAACAGCTTCGAGGACGAGCGCATCCTGAAGAAGGCATTCAGCCTCTTCGACTACGGCCTGCTCGGCGGCGCCGAGCTGGTCCGCGTCAAGGAATGACCCGTGCCCCGGGGAAGGCGAGGCTCCCGCCGAGCCGCGCCCCCCTGTTCTCGACAGCGCAGAGGAGAGCCGCGATGAGGATGCTGACGATCGTCGTGATGGTGAGCCTGGCGGCCGCCGCCGTGGCGGCCCCGCCCGAGGAGATCGCCGTCCAGGGCCTGTACGAGGGCACGGCGACGGTCGGCGGCAAGGAGAGCAAGCTCCATGCACGCGTGGTCGCCACCGGCGACAGGCAGTACCAGGTCTTCATCCGCCAGGCGGCGGACGGCGGTGGGATACAGAGGGCCGAGTTCACGGGCAAGACCCAGGGCGACGAGGTGGCCTTCGAGGGCGCCGGCTGGAAGGGCGCCTATGCCGACGGCACCATCAAGGGCTCCATCGGCGGCGGCAGCTTCGAGCTGAAGCGCACCGAGCCCAGGTCGCCCACCCTCGGCAAGAAGCCGCCGGAGGGCGCCGTGGTGCTGCTCGACGGCAAGAGCTTCGACAATCTGGTCCGCCGCAGCGGCCCCTGGTACCTCGGGCCGATGGAGCGGGACGGCTGGGGCGTGTGGGAGGTGCCCATTCGCACCATCGCCAAAGAGCCGCAGACGTGGCCGAGCGAGGACAAGGTGGTGCCCGAGGGCTGGGAGCTGACGAAGGACCGCCGCCGCGTGGATGAGGTGATCGGCATCGACGACGACGGCTCGATACGCATCCCCCGCGGCGGGATGAACTCGAAGCCGCAGTTCGAGGGCAGCTTCAATGCTCACGTCGAGTTCCGCGTGCCCTTCAAGCCGAAGGACCGCGGGCAGGGGCGCGGGAACAGCGGCGTCTACCTGCCCTGCGGCCAGGAGATCCAGGTGCTCGACTCCTTCGGCATGGTCACCTACAAGGGCGGGTGCTGCGGCGGCCTCTACGGCATGAAGGACCCCGACCCGATGGCGGTCATCGAGAGCATGAGGAAGCAGCGCGACCACAAGTTCCCACTCGCGAGCTTCCCGCCTGACGCTTGGCAGACCTACGACATCGAGGTCCGCGTCCGCAACGACGCGCAGGGGAAGCGCGCCGTCTTCCTGACCGTCTACCACAATGGCATCAAGATCCACGACAACGTCAGGCTCAACCGCAGCCCGCGCAAGGGCAGCTTCCACTTCCAGGACCACGGCAACCCGGTCCGCTACCGCAATATCTGGGTCCTGCCCGTCAAGGACGAGCCGAAAGGAGAGTTCTGACCATGAAGCAAGCGCTTACGGCTCTGGCTCTGGCTTGCGCGGTGGCCGTCTATGCTGCCCCGCCGGAGGAGATCGACGTCCAGGGCATGTACGAAGGCACGTGGAAGGACGGTGGCAAGGAGGGCAAGCTCGAAGCGCGGGTCGTCGCGCTCGGCAGCCAGGAGTACCAGGTCTTCGCCGTCCGGCATCTCGGCGGGGGGAAGACCGAGAAGGTCGAGCTCAGGGGCAAGACCAACGGTGACACGGTGAGCTTCGAGGGAGCCGGCTGGCAAGGCGTATACGCCGACGGCACAATCGAGGGCGCGAAGCTCGCGCTCAAGCGCACCGTCCCCGAATCGCCGACCATCGGCAGGAAGCCGCCTCAGGGCGCCATCGTGCTGCTCGACGGCAAGCACTTCGAGCGGATGGAGCGCGGCAGGCAGAAGGACGGCAGCCAGTCGGAGTGGGAGATCGGCGACGACGGCTCCGTCCTGATCCCCAAGCGGGGCATGCGATCGAGGGTCAGCGTCGAGGGCAGCTACGACCTCCACGTCGAGTTCCTCGTCCCCTTCCGCCCAGACAAGCGGGGCCAGGGCCGGGGCAACAGCGGTGTCTACCTGCCCTGTCGCACGGAGATCCAGGTGCTCGACTCCTTCGGGATGACCACCTACAGGGGCGGCGGCTGCGGCGGCCTCTACCGCTGGAAGGACCCCGACACCTTCGACAAGTTCAACCTCTCGAGCTATCCGCCGCTCGTCTGGCAGACCTACGACGTCGAGTATCGCGTCCGCACGGACGGCGGCAGGGCCGCGGGTTTCCTCACCGTCCTCCACAACGGCGTCAAGATCCACGACAATGTGAAGCTCAAGAGGCAGCCGCGCAAGGGCGGCTTCTCCTTCCAGGACCACGGCAATCCCGTGCGGTACCGCAACATCTGGGTGAAGCCCATCAAGGAGGACTGAGATGGCGCCGCTGCTCGCCGGCGCGGCGAAGGCCAACATCACGCCCTACGTCGGCGCCTGGATGGCCGGCTTCGCCGGCCGCGACCACGGCTGCGAGGGCATCCACGACGACCTGCACGCCAGGGCCATCGTCCTCCAGGCGGGCGAGACGGCCGTGGGGCTGGTCGGCTGCGACCTCATCGGCCTGAGCCCGGATTCGGTCGCACGCATCCGCGAGCGGGCCGAGGCCGGCTGCGGCATCCCCGCCGACCACGTGATGGTCTCGTGCACGCACACGCACTCGGGGCCGACGGTCGGGCCGCTGCGCCACCCCGGCCTCGACGTCGAGCTGGTGCACGTGATCGAGCGGAAGGTCGCCGGCGCGCTCATCGCCGCCTCGCGGTCCATGGCCGAGGCGGCGCTGGGCGTTGGGAAGGGCACGACGAGCATCGGGATCAACCGCCGCGAGCGCCAGCCCGACGGCTCGATGCGCCTCGGCAAGCACCCCGGCGGCCCCGTGGACCCCGAGATCGGCGTCCTCCGCGTCAACCGCGCCGACGGCTCCGCCATCGCCATTGCGGCCACCCACTCCTGCCATCCCGTGACCCTCGGCGGCTCGAACTACTGGATCTCGGCCGACTACCCGGGGCAGGTCGCCGCGCTCGTCGAGAGCGTGCATCCCGGCGCCATCTGTCCATACTTCAACGGGACGTGCGGCAACATCAACTCGGTGCCGGTCGGCGGCACGTTCGCCGACGCGCGGCGGCTGGGCATCATCGCCGGCTCCGAGGCGCTGCGGGTCGCCGAGGGCATTGAGCCTGAGCCCGAGGTCGAGCTGGCCGTCAAGAGCGTCGTCGTGGAAGCGCCGCTGGCGGAGCTGCCGCCGGCCGAGGAGGTCCGCGAGTGGCTGGCGAAGCGGGAGGCCGAGCTTGATCGCCTGCTCGCCGAGGGCGGCATCTCCCAGGTCCAGCACGACCACGACCTGCTCGTGCTCTGGGCGCGCGACGTGCTCCGCGAGCACGAGCGAGGCGAGTGCCGGCGGACGCGGCCGCTCGAACTCCAGGCGCTGCGGCTCGGCGACGCGCTGCTGGTCACGACGCCGGGCGAGACGTTCGTGGAGATCGGCCTGGCCATCAAGGCCGCCTCGCCGCTGCCCCACACATTCGTCCTGGGCTATACCAACGGCAACGTGGGCTACATCCCCACCGCGGCGGCCTTCGGCGAGGGCGGCTACGAGGTTGAGCGTGCCTATCAGTTCTACGGCATCTACAACTTCGCACCCGGCGTCGAGCAGGCCGTCACCGACGCAGGGATCGCGCTGGCGAAGGGGATGGGAAGATAGGTGTCTCACGCAGAGGCAGCAGAGGGAAGCGGAGGGAGCAGAGAAGACAGAGGCCAGAGACCAGAGGCCTGAAGTCAGAACTCGGAGGTCAGAGGACGAAGGCTCGCAACCCGGAACCAGAAACCTGGAACCTGGAACCCGGAACCAGAGATGAGGAGCGGATGCTGCTCGGCGATGCGGCGAGGGCTGAGCTTCGGGGGCTGATCGAGGGGGGGATCGAGCAGCGGATGTTCCCGTGTGCCGTCGTCTACGTCTCTCGCTGCGGCGAGCCGCTCTTCCATGAGGCTTTCGGGCAGGTCACGTACGAGGAGGATGCGCGGCCGGTCCGGCTGGACGACCGGTTCGATCTGGCGTCGCTGACCAAGCTCTTCACGACGACGGTGGTGTTGCGCCTGGTCGAGAGGGGCGTCCTGCGGCTCGACGAGCCGGTGAGCGGGCACGTGCCCGAGGTGGCGAGCGGCTGGACCATCGAGGACTTGCTGGCGCACCGCACGGGCACGACGGCGGGGCTGCTCGGCCACGCTGTCCGTTGCGGCGTCCGCCCCTGCGAGCCGGGGCAGGAGGCGGCGCTGTGGCGGGCGATCTTCGGCTGTGCGGCGGCCGTCGAGCTGGCGCAAGGCGACAGCCACTACAGCGACATCGACCTGCTCCTGGCCCAGGCCGTCTGCGAGCGCGCCACGGAGCAGACGCTCGACGAGCTGATGGCCGATGAGGTCACCGGCCCGCTCGGCCTGCGCCACACGGGCTTCTGTCCCGCCGACCCCGGGCGCTGTGTGCCCACCGAGATCGACGACGAGTGGCGGCATCGCCTCGTCGTCGGCGAGGTGCACGACGAGATGGCCCACACCCTGGGTGGCGTGGCGGGCCACGCCGGGCTCTTCTCGACGGCGGCCGAGGTCGGCCGGTTCTGCGAAGCCTGGCTCGGCCTCGGCCCGGGCGCCTTCCTCTCCGAGGCGACCCGGGAACTGGCGTTCGAGCCCCATTCCGCCGGCTTCGGGCTGGGCTGGGCTTTGTGCAACGCCGCCTCGTCGTTCCCCGCCCTCGAGCGCTACGGCGGCGTCGGCCACACAGGCTTCACCGGCACCTGGGCCTGCCTTCTGCCCCGGCTCGACACGGCGATCGTCGTGCTGACCAACCGCGTCTACCCGAAGCGGGACGCCGCCCCCTCCCGCCTGCCCCTGCTGCGGCAGGTTGCCGAGCGGGTCATCGCAGGAGCGTAACCGGCGTGCCTACTCCTCGCCTGTCGGCCGTCCCGGCTGCGCCGGGGGTGCGCCCGCTGCCCTGGCCTCCTCCTCGCTGAAGCGGAAGCTGAATGTCTGGCCCTTCGCGGCGGGGATGTCGAACGCGATGCCCTCGGTGATGGCGGCGTCGAAGTCGATGATCTGGAGGTCGTGCCCCACCGCCGCCCAGCCGCTGGCGATCCTGCCGTCCTTGCCCACGCGGACGGTGACCTGCACCGGGCCGGGCTGCTCGATCCTCGCGGCGATGCGGGGCAGGAGCTCGGCCTTCACCCGCGGCAGCATGCGCGCTGACGGCGCGGGCGTCTCCGTGGTCCCGCGCGGACGGCGCGGTGACTCGAGCTCCTGCTCGCACGCGGCGGCGAGGGTCAGCGATACGGCGAGGCCGGCGGCCAAGGCACCGCGCACCCACCCGCGCGCAGCCAGAGCGTGCCGTACAGAGGCCCTCGACAGTCTCACCCACTCGATGCGCATCACAGACCCTCCTGAAACGCTTCTGGAACGTGCAGAACGCTGCCGCCCGCCAGTATGGCTCGGCGCGGGCGGTTGTGCAAGGCCCCGGCGCGTTTGACAGGATCGCGGGGAATGGGTATTCTGAGCCATCCTTGAGGGCGTTGGGCCACCGAACGGATCATCCCGGAAGGCGGGACGAGCGATGCCGAAGGCGATCTATGCGGGGAGCTTCGACCCCGTGACCAGCGGCCACCAGTGGGTCATCCGGACCGCTGCCGAGCTGTTCCGCGAGTTGGTGGTCGCCATCGGGGTGAACCCGGAGAAGCAGTACGTCTACTCGCTGGATGACCGCCTGGCGCTCCTGCGGGCCTGCACGGCGGGGCTGCCGAACGTGTCGGTGGACTCCTTTGAGAACCAGTTCCTGGTGCGCTACGCCCACGATCAGGGCGCGCGGTACGTCGTGCGGGGGATCCGCAACGAGAGCGACTACGCCCGCGAGCGCGAGATGCGCTACATCAACGCCGACCTCGAGCCGGACATCCTGACGGTGTTCCTCATGCCGCCGCGGGAGATCGCGGAGGTCAGCTCGAGCTTCGTCCGCGGCCTCATCGGGCCGGAGGGCTGGGAGGAGATCGTCCATCGCTTCGTGCCCGAGCCCGTCTACCAGTTCTTCATCCAGCAGCACAAGGGCAAGGCGCCGCCGCGGCGCATCGCCGAGGACGACGAGAACGAGCACGAGTAAGAGCACGAGCAAGAGAAAGGAAGAGCGAGGGTGGAGGTGACCCCAGCGGACCGACTTCAGAAGCTGCCGCCCTACCTGTTCGCCGACCTGCGGCGGAAGATGGCCGAGGCGCGCGCCGCGGGCCAAGAGGTCATCTCCCTCGGCATCGGCGACCCCGACCAACCCACCCCGGACCCCGTCGTCCAGGAGTGCATCCGCGCCATCAACGACGAGGCCGACGCGAACCGCCATCGCTACGGCTGCGACGTCCCCACCCCCGAGTTCCCGCGCGCAGTGAAGGACTTCTATCGGCGGCGTTTCGGCGTCGAGCTGGCCGACGAGCAGATCGTGGCGACCATGGGCAGCAAGGACGCCATCGCCAAGCTCGGCCTGACGCTCCTCAACCCCGGCGACCTCGCCCTCGCGCCCGAGCCGGGCTACCCGACCTACAACATCGGCCACACCTTCGCCAGCGCCGTGACCCACTACATGCCGCTTGTCGCCGAGAACGGCTTCCTGCCCGACCTCGATGCCATCCCCGCCCACGTGCTGCGGCTGGCGAAGGTGATGTGGCTCAACTACCCGAACAACCCGACCACGGCGACGTGCGACCTGGCCTTCTACCGCCGCGTCGTGGCCTTCGCCCGCGAGCACGGCATTCTCATCGCCAGCGACCTGGCCTACAGCGAGAACACCTACGACGGCTACGTGGCGCCGAGCATCCTCGAGATCGAGGGTGCGGCGGACGTCGCGGTCGAGTTTTTCTCGCTGAGCAAGGCATTCTCGATGACGGGCTGGCGGATCGGCTGCGCCGTGGGCAACGCGAGCGCCGTGAAGGCGCTGCTCACGGTGAAGGAGAACATCGATAACGGCACCCTCCGCGCCGTGCAGTTCGCCGGCGCGAAGGCATTGGACATGGCCGAGGAGCTGAAGCCGGCGATCAACGCCGTGTATCAGCGGCGGCGGGATCTGGTGGTTGAGACCCTCAACGGGCTGGGCTGGCAGCTCGAGAAGCCGAAGGCCACGATCTACATCTGGGCGCCCGTGCCCGAGCGGTTCGCGGGCGACAGCGGGGCCTTCGCCACCGACCTGCTGGAGAAGACAGGCGTGGTGGTCACCCCTGGCCGGGGCTACGGCGAGCACGGCGAGGGCTTCTTCCGCATCTCGCTCACCTATCCCGACGACGTGCTGGAGAAGGCCATGGGCCTCCTTGCCAGCCGACTCTGAACCCGAGATTGCCTCT
>CAZDNN010000034.1:0-21038 GCA_964506385.1 uncultured Planctomycetota bacterium | reverse complement strand
TCTCCTCGACCCTTGACCCTCGACCCTCGGCTCTGCTGTGTCGGTGCGCCAGGGGGGGATGCTGTAGTTATGCCACGCGACGGCGCGGTCGAAGTGGCCGGCAGCCTTCTCGTGCCGCGAGCCCGCCAGCGGCATGGCGTCGGAGAGGATGCCGACAGCCCCTGCCTCGAAGGCCGCGAGGCCGAATCCCAGCCCGACGGCGTCGCCGAGCACGATCCTGCGCGACACGTCCCTGCCCTCGTAGGAATCGGGCTTCGCGGCATCCTCGACGGCCACGACCTCGGCGGCCAAGCCGCCAGGCGGCGTAGGCGCCGAGTACATCATCAGGTTCTGCGGGCATGCGGTGTAGCGGGCGAGGAGCGGCTCGTCGATGGCTGGCTCGACGACCTCGAGGGTCGCCTCCTCGACGTCCCAGGCCTGGGGCATCACCCAGCCGCCGTGGTGCGTGACACCGTCGGCGGGGAACTCGATGACCTCGACGCCCTCGAGGCGGATCTCCCGCATGATCGCCGCCGCCTCGTCGGCGGTCTGCCGCATGCGGTCGAACGAGTTCCAGCGCGCGTGCTCCCACAGGCGGGCGGCGAAGTCGCGCGCCGTCTCGCCCGAGAGCGCCTCGGTCACAGCCTGCCAGATCGCCTCAACCACAGTCGAGCACCTGCCTATGGTCCGGAACAGGGAAGTCGGTGTTGTCTGCGCAACCCGCAGGCGCCATAATACGTGGGGAGGACGACGTGTCAACACACCGGTGCCTTCGGCCGCAACCAAAGAAGAAAACTCGGGCTGGGCACACTAGGAAGACACGCCCAGCTCGTCTGGGCTTGTCTTCTTCTTCGAGGGCGCGGCGAGGACGCAACGTGCCAGTAAGGAGCAGGACTTACTGGATCGACTGCAAGGCCAGTCGATCCAATAAGGTGTGCCCAGTCCGAGTTTTCTTCGCGGAAAAGAAGATCCCCCGTGTTTGTAGCACAGAGCGCTGTGGCACTATGACGCGACGCCGCTGCGCGCTTGTTCTCGTCGTCGCCGCAGGCATCGGCCTTGGCGGCTCGCCCATGCTCTGCCTGGCAGGTCAGGGCAAACCGCATGTCCGCGCGCCCGCCCTCCTGACACTCCACGTCCGGCCCGATGCGCTGCGGCGCGCGATCGTCGATCTCATCGAGACCTTCGGCTCCGGGTATCCCAGGGGCCACGAGTTCCTCCAGCAGCTTGAGGCGCTCAAGGCGATGCGGATGACTGCCGCCGCCTACTCCGAGAGGCTGCGGCACATCCAGCGCCGGGCGCTCCTCGCCAACCCGCTGCTGAGGTTCGACCGTCTTCTCGTCGTCAAGCGCAAGCCGAGAGGCGCGAAGGGCATCGCTTTCGGCTTCCCATCCAACCACGAGTGCAACTCGTCCCTGCCGCGCACGGGCTGGGACAACGAGATCGCCGCCCTCTCGCCCGTCTCGCCCGACGGGAAGCTCACGACCGTCTTCCGGCCGAACGACGGCGGCTACGTGGGCGAGGTGGACCTGCACTGGGACGCCGACCGCCTGCTCCTCACGCGGTCCGACGGCACGAACTGGAAGGTCTGGGAAATGCGGCCCGACGGCTCTGCCCTGCGCCAGGTCTCGCAGATGCCGGACGACGTGGATGCCTTCGACCCCTGCTACCTGCCCGACGGCCGCATCGTCTTCGCCTCGACCGCCTCCTTCCAATCCGTCCCCTGCTGGCACGGGCAGAAGTGGGCGATGAACCTCTATCGGATGAACGCCGACGGCTCCGGCGTCCGCCAGCTCTGCTTCGACCAGGACCACGACTTCCACTCCTGCGTCCTGCCGGACGGCCAGGTGGTCTATCTGCGCTGGGACTACACGGGCATCAACCACATTTTCCTCCGACAGCTCATGGTGATGAACCCCGACGGCACGGGGCAGCGTGCGATCTACGGCAGCAACTCGTGGTATCCGAACTCGCTGTTCTTCCCGAGGCCGCTGCCCGGCCGCCCGGGGAAGCTGGTGTGCATCCTGGGGGGCTACCACGGGGTGCATCGGATGGGCCAGCTCGTGGTGGTGGACACGGGCCGGGGGTCCTACCGCGAGGAGGGGCTGGTGACCCGCATCTCGGGCCGCGGGCTGCCCATCGAGCCGAAGATCCGCGACAATCTGGTCGATGGGGACTGGCCGAAGTTCCTCACCCCGTTCCCCCTCAGCGACAGGCACTTCCTCGTCTCAGCCTGGCTGGGCGGGAAGAGCCAGTGGGCGATCTACCTCGCCGACGTGTTCGACAACCTCGTCCTGCTCCGCGAGGAGCCGGGCTACGCGCTCCTGGAGCCCGTGCCGCTCGTGACGCGGCCCACGCCGCCGACCCTTCACGATCGCGCGGACCCGTCGAAGGACCACGGTGTCGTCTATCTGCACAACGTCTACGAAGGGCCTGGCCTCGAAGGCGTGCCGCGCGGCACCATCAAGAGCCTGCGTGTCCTCGCCTACCACTTCGGCTATCGCCATCTGGCGGGGCCGGACAAGATCGGCTACGGCGGTCCGTGGGAGGTGATGCGCATCCTGGGCACCGTGCCGCTCGACGAGGACGGCTCGGCGGCGTTCCGCGCGCCGGCCAACACGCCCCTGGCCCTCCAGGCGCTCGACGCCGAGGGCAAGGCGGTGCAGCTCATGCGGAGCTGGCTTACCCTGATGCCCGGGGAGCACGTCTCGTGCGTGGGCTGCCACGAGCAGGTGCGCGACGCCGTGCCGCGCAACCTCGCGGAGGCGGCCCGCAAGCCGCCCATCGACATCGAGCCGTGGCATGGGCCGCCCCGGGGCTTCGACTTCGAGCGCGAGGTCCAGCCCGTCCTTGATGCTCACTGCGTCCGGTGCCACGACGGCTCCGAGGACTCGCGGGAGGCGGGCACCCTGCCGCGGGAGCTCGATCCCTATCCGCTCAAGCGGTTCAAGGAGAACCACCTCGTTTCCCTCCGGGGCGGCCCGATCTGCGCTCTGAGAAGCACTTCCCCGACTACAAAGGGAAGCGGCTGAGCGTCCTCGGGCTCAGGCGCCTGCACCCGAAAATGAAGGCGGAGACCGGCGGCCTCGTGAAGTACACCCCCGCCTACGACGCCCTGCTGCCCTACGTCCGCCGGGTGAGCATCGAGGACGACGTGAGCCTGCTGGTGCCCGGCGAATACCACGCCGACACGAGCGAGCTGGTCCAGATACTCCGCAAGGGCCACGGTGGCGTGCGGCTCGACCCGGAGGCGTGGGATCGCCTGATCACCTGGATCGACCTCAACGCCCCCTGCCACGGCACGTGGGGCGACGTCCATCCCTTCCCGACGGACGCCAGGGAGCGGCGCGCCGCCCTGCGCAAGCTGTATGGGGGGCCGAGCGACGATCCCGAGGCCATCCCCCAAGCTGCAAGCTACAAGCCCCAAGCCTCAAGCTCCGAACCACGAGCTGCGAGCCGCGAGCCAGCGGCCGGAGGCAGGAAGCCGGTGGCTCCCTCCGTCCCCGGCTGGCCGTTTGACAGGGCGGAGGCCCGGCGGCGTCAGATGGCGCTCGGGCCTGTGGAGCGGAGCCTCGACCTGGGCGGCGGGGTGACGATGGCGCTCGTGCGCATCCCCGCAGGCGAGTTCGTGATGGGGAGCGCCGAGGGCTATCCTGACGAGCGGCCGCTGACGCGCGCGAGAATCGCCGAGCCCTTCTGGATGGGCAAGCTCGAGGTTACCAACGAGCAGTTCCGCCGCTTCGACTCCGGCTTCACGCCCCGCTACTACACCCGCCTCCACGCCCGCAGCGACGACCAGGGCCTGCCGCTCGACGGGCCGAAGCAGCCGGCCGTCCGCGTCTCGTGGGAGCAAGCCACCGCCTTCTGCCGCTGGCTCTCCGCGCGCACCGGCATGGCCGTCACGCTGCCCACAGAGGCACAGTGGGAGTGGGCCTGCCGCGCAGGCTCCGCCACCCCGCTCTCCTACGGCGAGGTAGATGCCGACTTCTCGAAGCACGCGAACGTCGCGGACCGCTCCTACGCCAACGTCAAGAACGTAACTGGCGGCCTTCAGCATCTGATCGTCCACGGCCAGGCGCTCTGCGACGGACGCCACGACGACGGCCAGCGTGTCACCGCACCCGTCGGCAGCTACCAGCCCAACCCCTGGGGCCTGCACGACATGCACGGGAACGCCGCCGAATGGACCCGCTCGCACTACCGTCCCTACCCCTACCGCGACGACGATGGCCGGGGCGAGGCGGAGGGATCCGGGAGGAGGAATCCGGGTTCCGGGTTGGAGGTTCCGGGTTCCGGGTTGCGGGTCCCCGCTCCCGCGGTCACGCATCACGCATCACGCATCACGGATCGTGTCGTTCGGGGCGGCTCATTCTTCGACCGTCCGTCGCGTTGCCGTTCCGCCGTCCGCTATGCCTATCCGCCCTGGCAGCGGGTCTTCAACGTCGGCTTCCGCGTCGCGTGCTCGGGGAAGGGGAGGGCGGCGCCGCGGACGGCCGATGTGACCAGGTGAGGTGTTTGAGCGTAACATGCGCGCACCGTGCGCGCATGGTGGGCCGAGGAAAACCCGCACTTGGCACACCCTATGGGAAGGAGCAATCCGATGATGTGCCGTCGATGGATCGCAGCGTTGGTGGCGTGGGGCATGCTCGCCGGCGCTGGCTGGGCACAGGTTCCGAAGTCGGCTTTCAACAAGGACCCTTGGCCGATGGCCAAGGAAGGGCCGGTGAAGGTCTTCATCCTGGCCGGCCAGTCGAACATGCAGGGCCACGCGGCGCTGCGCACCCTCGAGTACCTGATCTACAACGAGGAGACGGCCGCGGAGTACCAGCACTGGAAGGACCGCTACGGCGACTGGGTCGAGCGCCGCGACGTGTGGATCTGGACGACCGACGGCGAGCGCAGCGGCAACCTCAAGCCGGGCTACGGCGCCAGCCAGCGGGTGCTGGGGCCCGAGCTGGGCTTCGGATGGGTCATGGGCGAGCATCTGGACGAGCAGGTGCTCCTCATCAAGACCTGCTGGGGCGGCCGCAGCGTCAAGCGCGACTTCCTCCCGCCAAGCGCCGCCCTGCCGCCCGACGAGGTACTCGAGCAAGAACTCGAGCGCGCCCGCAAGCGCAAGCCTGAGACCACGATGGACGACATCAAGGCCCGCTACGGCAAGGCCTACAGGGACATGATCGCCCACGTCCGCGACGTGCTCGGCCGCCTCAAGGAGCTCTTCCCCAAGTACGACGAGCAGCGGGGCTACGAGCTGGCCGGATTCGTGTTCTTCCAGGGCTGGAACGACATGGTGGACGGCTCACAGCGCGCCGAGAAGTACGCCAACTACACCGTGCGGCTGGCCCAACTCATCAAAGACCTGCGCAAGGAGTTCAGGGCGCCGAGCCTGCCGGTCGTGATCGGCGAGATGGGTGCCGGCGGCAAGCGCGGCGACTTCCAGGCCGCGCAGAAGGCCGTCGCCGACCTCCCTGAGTTCCAGGGCACGGTCGCATTCGTCCCCACCGTCGAGTTCTGGGAGCCCGACGTCGAGAAGCTGGTCAACGAGGGCGTGTGGAGGGGCCCGGAGTGGGTGAAGTTCTACAACGTCGGCTCCGAGCGCGGCTACCACTACCTCGGCAGTGCCAGGATCTACTACAGGATAGGCAAGGCATTCGGGGAAGCCATGGTCAAGCTGCTCGGGAAGTAGCTGTGCCATGGCAGATGGCATGCGGAAAGGCAGGGTGCCAAGCGATGGCTCCCTGCCCTTGCAGCGCGAGACACTGGTACGCCTGGAGGGATTCGAACCCACGACCCGCGGATTAAGAATCCGCTGCTCTGCCGGCTGAGCTACAGGCGCAAAGCCAATTATAGCTATCGGCAGAGATCTTTCAAGTCATTTCGCCGCCGCAGGCAGGCGCCCGCTCCGCCTCGCGTGGGTCGTCGAAATGCTCGACGGGGATGCCGGCTTCGGCGAGCAGCTCCCGCGCCAGGTCGTCAGGGTAGTCGCCCGCCTCGACGACCCGCTCGACCCCAGCGTTGATGATCATCTTGGCACAGAGCGAGCAGGGGTGGTTCGTGCAGTAGAGGGTCGCTCCCTGGGTGCTGATGCCGTGCACGGCGGCCTGGAGGAAGGCGTTCATCTCGGCGTGGAGGCCGCGGCAGAGCTCGTGGCGTTGGCCGGACGGGACGCCCTGCTGCTCGCGCAGGCAGCCGAGGTCCTCGCAGTGGCGGAGGCCGCTGGGCGCGCCGTTGTAGCCGGTGGCGAGGATGCGCTTGTCCCTGACGAGGATGGCGCCGACCTTGCGGCGCAGGCATGTCGAGCGCTCGGACACCACGAAAGCGATCTTGACGAAATACTCGTCCCAGCTCGGCCGCGGCACCGTTGGCGTCTCCTTCCTTGCCCGTGCGACCATTCTATCCGCTCCTCCGCGGGCGGTCAAAGGCGAAGCGTTGACAGGGCGCCTGGGCGGCGCTAGAATGCGGCGGCCCTGGAACCCCGCTCGAAAGGAGAGGCCATGAGGAAGGGCTTGAACGCGTGGGCGTTCCCGGCCGCCGTGCCGGTGCGCGAGGCCATTGGGTACGCGAAGAAGGCGGGCTACGACTCCATCGAGCTGAACCTCGATGAGAAGGGGGAGATCGGCCTCCGCACGCCCGCGGCCGCGCTGAGGAGGATCGCGGCGCACGCCAGGCGCCGCAAGCTGGAGATCTCGAGCGTCTCGACCGGCCTCTATTGGGCCTACAACATGGCGAGCGACGATCCCGACGAGCGGAAGATGGCGGGCAAGGTCCTGAGCCGGCAGCTCAAGACGGCCGCGGCGCTCGGCTGCGACGCCATCCTGGTGATCCCAGGGACCGTCAAGGCGCCCTTCGGCGACAAGCCGGCGGTCGATCCCGACACCTGCTGGGACAGGGCGCTCGCGGGGGTCCAGGCGGCTGTGCCCGAGGCCGAGGACCTGGGCGTGACGATCTGCATCGAGAACGTGTGGAACACGTTCCTGCTCTCGGCGACGGAGATGCGGGATTTCGTGGATGCGTGCGGCAGCCCGCGGGTCGGCGCATACTACGACCCGGCCAACGTCGTGAAGTTCGGCCTGCCGGACCAGTGGGTCCGGGTGCTGGGCAAGCGGATCCAGCGGGTCCACTTCAAGGACTTCCGTCGGGCGGTGGGCACGCTCGACGGCTTCGTGCATCTGCTCGAAGGCGACGTGGACTACCCCAGCCTGATAGCGGCGCTCAAGGCCATCGGGTACAACGGCTACGTGACGGCCGAGATCTTCCCCTACGGCCACGCGCTGTGGGAGTCGCAGATCTGGACGACCTCGACGGCGATGGACTACATTCTGGGCCGCACGCGGCCGAAGAAGCTCTGAGGGAGCACCCCGATGGCCGACTTCTCGTTCGACTTCGCGCCCGCGGCGGCCGCGGAGCGGGTGGCGGAGCGCCCGTTCTATCTGGGCATCCTGGCCGACTTGTCGGGCGGGCAGTCCGGCGGGGCCGACCAGCAGTTCCTGGTCTTCGACGTGGACAACGTGGACGACAGGATGCGGGCCGCCGCGCCGCAGGTGGCTTTCGAGGTGGCGAACGTCGTGGTGGGGGAGGGCACCCTCGACGTGGGACTGACGTTCTCGGAGCTGGACGACTTTGGGCCGGGCCGCGTGGCGTCGCAGGTCCCGCTGCTGGCGGCGCTGTGCGAGGCGCGGACGAAGCTGGCGGCCATGCGCTCGCGGCCGCCGGCCGACCTGGCCAAGGGGGTGCCGGAGGTCCATCGGCTGCTGACGCAGGTGCTGCCCGATCCCGTGTTGGTCGATGCCCTCGCTGGGACACCCGCGCCGGAGCCCGAGGCCGAGGAGCCCGAGCCGGCCGAGGCGGGCCTGAGCGACTTCGAGCGGCTGCTGGGCGGGAAGACGGGGCACGAAGCCGCGGCGCCGTCCTCCCCGCTCAGGGGGCTCTTCGAGCAGGCGACGGCGGGGACGCCCCAGATATCCGACCAGGCGTCGCAGACGCTCGCGCTGCTCCTCGACAGGATCGACGAACTGGTGGGCAAGCAGCTCGACGCGATCCTGCACCACGACGACTTCAGGCGCCTTGAGGCGACGTGGCGGGGCCTGCACTTCGTGCTCGAGAGCGCCGATACGGACGATGGCCTGAGCATCCGCGTGCTGAACGTCTCGAAGGCGGGGCTGGCGGCGATGCTCGAGGCGGGTGACCTGCTGGGCGTGGACCCGCTGACTCGGGAGATGCGCGGGGAGCCGTACGGCGCGCTGGCCGGCGACTTCTACTTCGACCATTGTGCGGACGACGTCGCGCTGCTCGGGCGGCTGGGCCGAGTCGTGACGGCGCTCGGCGTGCCGTTCGTCGGGGGCGCTGCGGCGGGCCTCTTTGGTCTGGCGACGTGGCGCGACCTTCCGCCGAGCCTTGATGTGGCCGCAACACTCGAGGGCGATGCGTACGCCGGTTGGCGGGAGCTGGTCGAATCGCCGGCCGCGGCGCGGCTGATGCTGGCCATGCCGCGTTTCCTGGCGCGGCTGCCTTACGGGCCGAAGACGAATCCTGCCGAGGGCATCGCTTACGCCGAGAGGGCGGCGGTAGACGACCCTGGGGCCTTCGTCTGGTGCAACGCGGCCTGGGCGATGGCCGCCGTCATCGCCAACGCCGTCAGCTTCGATGGCTGGGGCGCCGCCATCACGGCGGGCGGCGAGGACTGCATGGTGGACGGGCTGCCGGTCTATGCCTTCACGGACCGACATGGCGACAGCGCGATGATGTGCCCCACCGAGCTTCCCATGACCGTCGAGCTCGGCGCACTGCTCGCCAAGGCTGGCCTCGCGCCGCTGGTGCACCTCAAGAACACGGACCGCGCGGTCTTCATCCGCACCCCCTCGCTGGGCCGGGGTGCCTGAGGGCCTCACCCACACCCGCGCGATGGCCTCCTGACGGGGGCTGGTCCCTGTCCCTGAATGACTCCCCCCAGAACCCTCCTGCGGCCGGGATTGGCATGGGCTTTGCTTCCAAAAGCTCTCGTACTGTGACTAGCCGCTCGATTGGCTGATTGCGCGGCGCTCGAAGGCATTGAGGCCGCGACACTTACGTAGGTGTGGCCATGTACGGCAGAGGCTCCTGGATTCCGCAGGCTAGGAAGCTCTTTCCCCGCAGAGGGAACGAAGGGCCGCCGCCCTGCCGAGAAGCTGCTCCGTGTTCGACTCGTGTTCGACTCGGTGGCTGGGTGCACGCGGTGCGCCCAACTGGGAGGGAGTAAAGATGCAGTCGCTCCGTCTGAGAGTGCGGGTTCTGGTTCCTCTCACGCTGGTCCTGACGGGCGTGGTGACGGCGTTCGGTATCAGGATCTGGCGAGCGAAGCGTGACGCGTGCACGCGAGATCTGCGGGAGGACCTCGGGAGTGTGGAGCGCCTCTTCACCCGCGAGCTCCATGGCACCCGGGAGACTCTGGCGGCCGCGGTCGGCTCCCTGATGCAGGACCGCGAGATGGGGGCGGCGCTGGCCGCGCGGGACCGCACCCGGCTTCTCGCCCTGGCGCTCCCGGTGTTCGAGGGACTGCGCAGTCAGCACAAGGTCACGCACATGTGCTTCGCGGGGCCTGACGGTGCCGTCGTGCTGCGCGTCGAGGAATCCGGGCACAACGGTGACGCCGATGACGGGTCTGCTCCGTCGGCGGCGGAGCGGTTGGGTGCAACGTCGTGGGGGCTCGAGGTGGACAAGTACGGGAGGTTCGTCGCCCAAGTGGTGGCGCCGTGGCGAGATGGGGGCCGGCTGCTTGGCTACGTTCAGGTGGGCCAGGCGACAGGTGAGAGCAGCCAACTGGTGGCCCACGCTCTGAAGGTGGAAATCTACTCGATGGCCCTCAAGGAGTTCGTGGACAGAGAGTCGTGGGAAGCTCGACAGCGCTCTGTGGGGCGGACGCCGCAATGGGACCGGTTCCCTTCGGTAGTCGTGACCGAGGGTCCAGGAACAGAGGTGCCCCCTGGCCTGGAGCGTATGTTCCAGGAAGGCGGGGCCGGCGGCGCATGCAAGCCGATAGAGATCGACTCGGACCTGCGGCACCGTTTCGCCGGGGTGGTGCCGATATCGGATACTGGCGGGCGTCCGATGGGCTCCATGGTGGTGCTCAGCGACAAGACGGCACTGCTGGCCGATGCCAAGCGCACGATTTGGTCTGGGATCGGGGTGTCGGCTCTGACGGGCCTGGTGCTCTTCGCCGCTTGCTGGGTATGGCTTGGCCGGGCTGAGATGGCGGTGCAGCGCGAGAACACCAAGCTGGTCACCATGGTCGCCAGTATGGATCAGGAGGTGGTCTTCGCCGACGCGGACGATCTCATCGTGGAGGTCAACGCGCGCTTCTGCGAGCTGGTGGGCCGTTCGCGCGAGGCCGTTCTGGGGCAGCCCATCGCCGACACCATCGCCGCGGACATCTTGCCCGAGCTGGAGGACAATCTCCGGCGCTTCCGGGCGACGGCGCACGCCGACGCATTCGTCGCGCAGCGCTCCATCGGCAGCGCGGAGATGATGCTCCGGCTCCAGCCCATCTACCGCGACGGGCAGTACGACGGGATGCTGCTGAACATCGTGGACGTGACTGAGCTGGTCGAGGCCCGCCGCGAGGCCGAGGCAGCGACGGAAGCCAAGAGCATGTTCCTCGCGAACATGAGCCACGAGATCCGCACCCCGATGAACGCCATCATGGGGATGACCGAGCTTGCCCTCGACACCGACCTGTCGCCCGAGCAGCGCGAGTACCTCGAAACAGTGCTCTTCGCCGCGCAGTCGCTGCTCTCGCTGCTCAATGACATCCTGGACTTCTCTAAGATCGAGGCGGGCAAGCTCGAGCTCGACTGCACGCCGTTCCGCCTTCGCGACAGCTTGGGCGACACCCTGAAGACACTGGCGATCAGAGCCCACCAGAAGGATCTGGAGTTGGCCTGCGAAGTGACCCCGGACGTGCCGGACGTACTCGTGGGCGACTTCCTGCGTCTGCGGCAGATCGTGGTCAACCTGGTGGGCAACGCGATCAAGTTCACCGACGAGGGAGAGGTGCTCGTAAAGGTCAGTTGCGTGTCGCAGCTTGATGGCGAAGCCGAGCTGCACTGTGTGGTCCGCGACACTGGCTGCGGCATTCCTGCGGACCGCCTCGATCGCGTCTTCTGCGTGTTCGAGCAGGCGGACGGATCGTCGCGGCGACGGTACGGCGGCACAGGTCTAGGCCTTGCCATCGCATCCCGGCTCGTTGAGATGATGGGGGGCCGCGTGTGGGTGGAAAGCGAGGTCGGTGTTGGCAGCACCTTCCACTTCACGGTGAAGATGGGGGTCCAAGAGGGCGAACTCGAGGATGCTGTTCCGCCGGCTGATTCCACCTCTCTGCGCGATCGGCGGGTACTGATCGTGGATGACAACAGGACCAATCGCCGTATCGTGGCTTCGATCCTCCAGGGCTGGCAGATGGACGTGAGCGCCGCGCGATGCGGCCAGGAGGCGCTCGGCATGTTCGAGGAGGCACAGCAGCAGGGCCAGCCGTTCGACCTGGTGATCCTGGATGGCCAGATGCCGGGTATGGACGGCTTCGACGTCGCGGAAGGGATCCGCGAGATTGCCGCCGGGAAGGCGCCGGCCATGATCATGCTCACCTCGGCCGCGGCGAATGGCGACGCCGACCGATGCCGCGAACTGGGCATCTCGGGCCGGCTCCTCAAGCCCGCGAAACAGTCGGACCTGCTCGATGCCATCGCGAGTGCTCTCGGCGCAGGCGGGCGCGACGACGACGATCACGACCCTCTGCCCCGTCAACTCGGCCTGCGCGTGCTGCTGACCGAGGACAATGCCGTCAACCAGATGGTGGCCGTAGGCATGCTCGAGAAGGCAGGGTGCACCGTGACCGTCGCCGGCAACGGCGGCGAGGCGGTTGACTTGTGGAGGCCGGGCAAGTTCGACGTCGTCCTGATGGACGTCCAGATGCCGGAGGTCGACGGCTTCGAGGCCACTGCCGCCATCCGCGAGTGCGAGGCGGACATTGGGGGGCATACTCCCATCGTCGCGATGACGGCGCATGCCATGAAGGGGGACCGCGAGCGCTGTCTGGAGGCGGGAATGGACGCCTACGTCTCGAAGCCCATCAGCCGCGAGAGGCTCTTCGAGGCCATCGAGGTCGCTCTGGCCGCAGGCTCGGACAACAGGGAGGATGACCGGCCCATCTTCGACTACGACGCTCTGCTCGAGCTGGCTGGCGGCGACGAAGAGCTGCTCCGCGAGATCGTGAGGATGTTCCTCGAAGACTGCCCGAGAATGCTCGCGCAGATCGATGAGGCCATCGCGGCGGGCGACCCGGAGGGCCTCAGGCAGACGGCTCACGCGCTCAAGGGGGTGATCGCCAACTTCGCCGTGCCAGCCGCCGAGGAGGCGGCGCGGGTGCTCGAGCACATGGGGTCCGAGGGGGAGATGGAGCGAGCGAAGGGGGTGCGGGCGGCGCTCGTAGCCGAGGTGGACCGCCTCACCGTTGGCCTCTCTGCCATTGTGGAGGCGTGACCCATGCAGGTTCTCCTGGCCGAGGACATGAGAACCACCCGACGCGTTATCGCGGGTGCACTGGAGCAGTGGGGCTACGACGTCGTTGCCTGTTGCGACGGCATCGAGGCTTGGGACCGGCTCAAGCAGCCCGGAGCCCCGCGCCTGGCCGTGCTCGATTGGGAGATGCCGGGCCTGTCCGGACCAGCCATCAGTGAGAGGCTGCGCGCCGCCGAAAGAGCTTCGTATACCTATATCATCTTGCTGACCGCGCGCGATGCTGCACAGGATGTGGTCGCCGGTCTGGAGGCCGGCGCCGACGATTACGTGACCAAGCCGGTCAACCGACAGGAACTCCGCATGCGCGTGCGCGCCGGCGCGCGGATTGTGGAACTCCAAGGCGAGCTCATAGCGGCGCACGATGCCCTCCGCCACCAGGCGACTCACGACCTGCTGACCGGCCTGTGGAATCGCAGGGGAGCCCTCGACGCTCTGGGGAGGGAACTTGCACGCTGTGCATCCGAGCGCGGCGAACTGAGCATCCTGGTCGCGGACATCGATCGCTTCCAGCAAGTCAACGACACCCTTGGCCACGGAGCCGGCGACGCCGTGCTGTGCAAGGTAGCCGACGCCCTGCTTCAGTCCGTACGGCCATACGACATCGTCTCCCGCTACGACGGCGATGAGTTCCTGTGCATCCTGCCACAGACCTCGGCGGATGCTGCCATGACACTCGCCGAGAAGCTGGGGCCAGCCTGCGAGGCCCGCGCCATCGAGGCCACGGGCGGAACGCTCCGGCTCGCGATCAGCATCGGCGTCGCCAGAGGCGACCAGGACAGCACGAGCGAGGACCTCATCCGACAAGCTCGGGACGGGCTCGACCAGGCCAAGGCTTTCGGCAGCAGACGACCGGTGCTCGGCGCTATCCCTCCGCCCCGAGCGACGGTCCTGCCGCCTGATGAGCCTGGTGCCATGCAACCCTCGAACACTTCGGAGCAGGAACCGTTGGAGTCTGCCGATGCGCCTCACGTCAATTGATCCGCCGCCTTCGTGCGCTCGGGACGATCGATGATGGCCGCGGCTCAGGCCCATCACCCTTGTGGAGACACCAGATGTGCCGCCTCGCCGGCTCCAGAGAGCACCGGACCGTGGGGCAGTCCGTGCCACTGGTTCGCCGGCCAGCGGGACCAGATGTGCTCTGTCCTTTCCTTCTGTTGGGGAGTCACAACCGATGCGGGTGCTCATAGCGGAGGACAGGCGATTCAGCCGTCAGATCATCGCCAGTGCCCTCGAAGACTGGGGCTACGACGTGGTGGCGTGCAGTGATGGGACGGAGGCGTGGTCCATCCTGCGGCAAAGCGACTCGCCCCAGTTGGCGATCCTGGACTGGTTGATGCCCGGCATCGACGGTCCGACCCTGTGTGAGAAGCTGCGGGAAAGGCAGGGCGCCCCGTACGTTTACACGATTCTCCTGACCGTCCGGGCCAATGCGGCGGACGTGATCGCCGGCCTCGAGGCCGGCGCCGACGACTACATCGCAAAGCCGGTGGCGCGGCACGAGCTGCGGTTGCGCGTGCGCACAGGCGCGCGCATCATCCAGCTCCAGAAGGACCTCCTGGCCACGCAGGACGCCCTCCGCCACCAGGCTACCCACGACTCGCTGACCGGCCTGTGGAACCGCGCGGCGGGCCTCGACGCGCTGGAACGCGAGCTGGCGCGCTGCGGTCGCGACCAGTCGACCCTCGCTGTCCTGCTTGCCGACATCGACCATTTCAAGGGCGTCAACGACGCGCACGGCCACCAGGTGGGCGACGCCGTCCTCCGCGAGGTCGCACAGACACTTGCCCACTCGGTCCGGCCCTACGACGTGGTCGCGCGGTACGGCGGCGAGGAGTTCCTCTGCATCCTGCCCCAGAGCTCCGCGGAGACGGCCATGACCGTGGCCGAGCGGCTGCGCGCGCGGTGCGAGAGCCGACCCATGGTCGCGGCCGGTGCGGACGTGCGGGTGACGGTCACCATCGGCATCGGCTCCGGCGGTGAAGGCTGCACGGCTGGGGGCCTTATCCAGATGGCCGACGATGGCCTCTACCGCGCCAAGGCGGGCGGGCGCAACCGTGTGGCGCTGGGCTCCCGCCAGCCTGCGTCACCCGCGCCGACCTCCTGACGCTGCTGTCTGCATGTCTGACAGCGCGGCCTCGCGCGGGTGGCATCCCGCTGGGTGCCTGGCTCGCCGGGCGCCCAGCTTGCTGGAGATAGCCGTGTGCGGGATCATCGGATACATAGGGCACCGGGTCGCGGTGCCGATCCTGGTGACGGGCCTCAGGCGCCTCGAGTACCGCGGCTATGACTCAGCAGGGATTGCCGTGCTCGAGGAGGGCGAGCTGCGGTGTGTCAAGGCGGTGGGCCGCATCGCCGCGCTCGAGACGAAGCTGAACGGGGCCGCGCCGAGCGGGACCATAGGCATCGCGCACACCCGCTGGGCGACCCATGGCGCGCCGACCGAGGTCAACGCCCACCCGCACTTCGACTGCGGCGGCCGCATGGCCGTTGTCCACAACGGGATCATCGAGAACTACGAGAGCCTGAAGTCCCGCCTCACGGAGCAGGGCCACAGCTTCCGAAGCGACACCGACACCGAGGTGCTCGCCCACCTCATTGAGAGCCATCTCGACGCCCACGGCGACCTCGAGACGGCCGTCCGCGAGGCCCTCAACAAAGTCGAGGGCACCTACGGCCTCGCCATCGTCCACCAGGACTTCCCCGACCGCCTCGTGGCGGCGCGCAGCGGCAGCCCGCTGCTCGTCGGGGTGGGGGAGGGCGAGCTGTTCGTCGCCTCGGACCTCTCCGCCATCGTGGGCCACACCGACCAGATCCTCTACCTCGAGGACGACGACCTCGCGGTCGTCACCCGCGAGGGGGCGAGCGTCCGCAGCATCCCCCACGCCACGCCGGCGGACCGCGCGGTAGAGCAGGTCGAGATGGACGTCCAGGACATTGAGAAGGCGGGCTACGACCACTTCATGCAGCGGGAGATCGCCGAGCAGCCGACATCGATCCGCAACGCGATGCGCGGCCGCATCGACCGCGACCAGTGGTGCGCCGTGCTCGGCGAGCTGGACCCCATCGCAGCGAAGCTCCGCCGCCTGCGGCGCATCGTCATCACCGCGTGCGGCACATCCTGGCACGCGGGGCTCATCGGCGAGTGCATCCTCGAGGAGTTCGCGCGGCTGCCGGTCGAGGTCGAGTATGCCTCGGAGTTCCGCTACCGCAACCCGATCATCGAGGACCACACGCTCGTCGTCGCCATCACGCAGTCAGGGGAGACGGCGGACACCCTCGCGGCGCTGCGGGAGGCGAAGCGGCTGGGGGCGACGACCCTGGCGATCTGCAACGTGGTGGCGAGCACGATCGCCCGCGAGGCCGACGCCTGCCTCTATCTCCACGCAGGCCCCGAAATCGGCGTGGCCTCCACCAAGGCATTCACCTCGCAGCTCGTCGTCCTCCACCTGCTCAACCTCTACCTCGCGCGCATGCGCGGCCTGTCGAGCGCCCACGCCGCCGACATGATACGCTCCCTCGAGGCCATCCCCGCACAGGTCGAGCAGATACTCGCCGACGACGAGCTGATCCGCGACCTCGCCGACCGATACGAGTACGTGCGCAACGTGCTCTACCTGGGCCGCGGCTACAACTTCCCCGTGGCCCTTGAAGGGGCGCTTAAGCTCAAGGAAATCAGCTACATCCACGCCGAGGGCTATCCCGCCGCCGAGATGAAGCACGGCCCCATCGCCCTCATCGACCGCGACATGCCCACTGTGGTCATCGCGCCGCGCGACAGCGTCTACGACAAGATCCACGGCAACATCGAGGAGATCAAGGCACGCGGCGGCCGTGTCATCCTCGTGGCGACCCGTGGGGATCGCGAGCTGGCGCGCAAGTGCCGCCACGTCATCTACATCCCCGAGGCGCCCGAGTCCCTCGTGCCGCTGCTCTCGGTGATCCCACTCCAGCTCCTCGCTTACCACATCGCCGTCGCCCGCGGCTGCGACGTGGACAAGCCCCGCAACCTCGCCAAGAGCGTCACCGTCGAGTAACAGGGGCGAGGGGCGAGCGGAGGAGACGGACTGCGAGCTGTCGGCTTCGCAGCCCCCTCTTCGTCCGCTCACGCATCACGCATCACGTATCACGCATCACTCTTCGAGCCCGATGCCGCCGACCTCGCGCTCGCCCTGGGTGAGGTCGTAGAGCTTGTGGAAGAGAGCGGCGTCGGCCTCGGTGACCTCGCGGTCGCGGCGGCCCATGACCCGGCGGGCGACCTCGACGGCCATCGTCGGCGAGTAGGGCTGCCCCCCGACGTCCGCGAGCCACGAGAACGACGGCACGAGCTTCGGCGGGAAGCCGCTGACCAGCACGTTGCAGCAGAAGCCGACGACGCTGCCGGTCATGAAGGTCGAGGCGATGGCCGACTTCGAGTGGTCGCCCATGGCGAGGCCGACGAACATCGAGCCCGTCTCGACGAGCTTGTGGGGGAGCTGGACGCGGATGGTGCCGTAGGTGTTCTTGAGGTCGGAGTTGATCGTGTCGGCCGCGAGGTTGACCCACTCGCAGATGTAGGCGTGGCCGAGGAAGCCGTCGTGCTGCTTGTTCGAGTAGGCGTGCATGATCGAGTTCTCGATCTCGCCGCCCACCTTGCACACGGGGCCGATGTTCGAGCCTTCGTGGAGGCGTGAGGCCATCTGGATCTTGGACTTTGGGCCGATGTAGGCGGGGCCGACGATGGTGGTGTTGGGCATGACCTCCACGCCCTCGCCGATGTAGACGGGACCGTCCTCGGCGTCGATGACGCAGCAGGGCTTGATCACCGCGCCCTCGCCGATGACCATGTTCTCCCTCGCCAGCAGGTGGGCGCCCTCGTATACGGTCCCGGCGATCTCGCCGGGGGTCGCAAGCGCCTCGAAGTCGCGGACCAGCTCCGCCTCGTTGCGATCTATGAGCTCCCAGTAGTAGCGCAGGAGCCTGACCTCCGCGTCCACGTGGCGGATGGTGTGGGGGAGGGCGTCGAGGACCTCGCTCCGCAGGAAGCTCTTGTTCGTCAGCGTCGCAGCGTTGGCGGCCTTGAGCCGGGCGTAGGCGATGGAGCCATCGGACGTGCCGATCTCCTCCGGCCCGTCCACGGGGATCGCCGCATCGATGAGAAGCCGGCCGTTGATGAACAGCACGTCCTCGTCGGCCGGGATGTCGTTGACGGGGCACTCGTGGCGCTCGGCGAGGGTCGCGGCAAGGTAGTCGCGGCAGAAGAGGGCGAAGCGCTGGCTGGGGTAGGCCCGCTGGATCTTCTCGAGCAGGCTGGTGATGCCGCAGCGCAGCTCGAAGGCGGGCCGCACGTAGACCAGCGGCAGGAGATCCCGGTAGCGATCGTCCTCGAAGACGCACACGACCGCCATGGCCGTCTCCTCGATCGGGGTCGGAAGTCCGTCTGGGGAGGGGCCACCGTCGCTGGCCCGCCACTAGAAGTATAGCCCAGCTTCTGCCTTATGCAAGGCCGGCGGCCGGTGGAGAGGGCTATAGAGTGATATGAGGACAATTGCGGACCTGTTTAGGTCCGCAATTGTCCTCGGCGATTGAGTGCCACATTCCACCGAGTCCAATGGGGGTTGCGCGCGGCGCGCGGGCCGGCTAGAATGGGGCATTGCACGACCCGCCCCTCAAGCTCCGGGCCGGACGGACAAGGAGATGGTGTCTTGAAACTCACGCGGCTCGAGGGCGCCTGGACAGCCCTCATCACCCCCTTCACCCGCGGCGGCGAGGTGGATTGGCAGGAGTTCGCGCGCCTCGTCGGCTTCCAGATCGACCAGGGCATCACCGGCCTCCTCCCGTGCGGCACGACGGGCGAATCGCCGACACTGAGCTGGGAGGAGCACAACGCGGTCATCGACAGGACCCTCGCGCTGCGGCAGGACCGCTGCTTCGTGCTCGCCGGCACGGGGTCGAACTCGACGGAAGAGGCGCTGCGCGGCTCGCTCCACGCCGTCGCCGACGGCGCCGAGGCGGTGCTGCTGGTGGACTGCTATTACAACGGGCCGTCCACCCTGGAGCTGCGGCGGGAGTACCACGGGGCGATCGCCGAGGCCTGCCCCTCAGCGCTCATCGTGCCGTACGTCATCCCAGGGCGCAGCGGGACCGCGCTCGCGGTCGAGGACCTGGCGGCGCTCGCCGAGCAGTTCCCCAACGTCAGATCCGTCAAGGAGGCGACGGGCGACCTGGCGCGCATGGCCCGGACCCGCGAGCTGTGCGGCGACGACTTCGACCTGATGTCGGGCGACGACAACATCACGGCCCAGATCATGACGGATCCGGCCATCCGCGCGAACGGCGCGATCTCCGTCGTCTCGAACGTCGCGCCCGCCGCCGTTGAGGCAATGTGCCGCGCCCTGGCCGCAGGCGAAACCGATGAAGGCCAGCGCCTGGCCCAGGCGCTCGCGCCGCTCTTCGACATCGTCACCGTCTCGGTCGAGGACACGCGGCTCCTTCGCGGGCGGGAGTTCGCGGTCCGCGACAAGTTCCGCAACCCCCTGGCCCTCAAAACCCTGATGCAGGGCCTCGGGATGATCCAGTGCGGCTGCCGCAGGCCCCTCGGCAAGATGACCCGACGTGGCGTCGAGGTCGTCCGCGCCGCGGCGCGCACCGTCTGGACCGACAGCCCGGACATCCTGCGACCCATCGAGGCCGCCTTCGGCGTGTCGATCGACGAACGGCTGGCTGACGACGCGGTGTGGGACGGCCTCGCCTATCCCGATGCCTGATGCGGCGCCAGGACGCCGCGAATCGGAGGGAGCGCTCGATGACTGACCGAGCCCCTTGGCTGCCACACCGCTGGCTGACGCTTCTCGCCCTCCCTGTGCTCGTCGGCTGCTACCAGCCGCGGCGACTCCTGATGGTGACGCCCGGCCCCGATGTCCTGGAAGGCCAGCGCGCGCGGGTCACCCTGACCGTCCAGAACATCCTGTCGGACCCCATCATCCCCGTGTCGCTGACGTTCTACGAGCGCGCCGACCCAGCCGAGCAGCTCGCCCGGCGCCGCATCCTCGGCGAGCGGGAGTACCTCGAACCGCTCCAGGCAGCGAAGGTCCGGCACATGGCCACTCTGAACCGCGTGGAGGCCGACCAGGTGCGCGACGGCGGCGTGTGGCGGCGGGTGCCTGACACCCGCTTTCTCCACCCGCGGATCCTCCTGCCGGGGCAGAGCATCGTAGAGACCTTCGAGTTCCAGGCCATCGAGTCCCACGCCTATCGCCTGGCCTGCGACCTCTACTACTTCCGGCTGGTCAGCGACGAGATCCGCGACCGCATCTACGTCCGCGACAAGGGCCTCGCGCGCCGCCGCGACGACGACCACTACACCGAGGTCTTCACCCTCGCCGACCCCGCCAAGCTGGCGCTCTCCGAGCCGCGGCCCGCTGACTTCCTGCTCTACCGCCGCCGGGTCCCCTCGCCGCAGGCGACGCGGGTCGTCACCCGGCGGGTGCCGCTGCGGGTCAAGCCCCGCAAGTTCAGCCTCCGCCAGGCGGCGGTGCGAGCCCGCTACGCTCCGCGGGCCTACGTCTACTACCCGCCCGCCAACGCCTGGGTCTTTGACTATGACGACGGCACGTGGTTCGTCACCCCGTCGGCGACCGTCAAGCTCCGCGGCGACTACCTCACCCTCGCCGCCCTCCTCGCCAACGAGCAGGCACGGACCCTCAGCATCACCGCACCGCGCCGCCAGGGTGACAAGCCGCTCCACTACTTCCACAAGTCCGGCTACGCCGACCCCAAGGCCGCCGGCGACACGGCTCGCGCCACCATCCCCACGGACCGGCTTCTCGAGGTCCTCCAGCACGCGGAATCACTCGGCTACGCGATCGACCGCGAGACCTGGCGACCCATGGCCGCCGCCCCCTGACCAAGGCGTCTCGCCTCCCGCGACGGAGGAGTCCGGCCGATGCTCGAGTTCATCCGATCCGCACTCAGCGTCCTCGGCATCGGCGTCCTCATCATCCTCATCGTCATCCTCTGGACGGCACTCGCTCAGCGCCGCCGCTCCGCCGACAAACACGACGACGACCCATCCCCGCCACACAGCGACGCCGCCTGACACGCCTCCACCGATAGGGGAGTGTAGGGCGTCGCGACATGCCTTGGCTCGCACGCGACCTCATCGCCGGCTCAGAGCGCCCCGCCCGTCGGTGAATCCCACACTCAGTTCCACGCAGCCCAACACTCGCGAAACGGCCCTCAGGCCGCCCGGAATCTCGCTTCCGGAGCCCGCCTATTTCGTGCAAATCCACCGATCCGTACACGCCACACAGGGCTCCGAATATCAAGTATTCCCATTCTCACACCCCGACAGCGGGAAGCACTGGCGCGACTGTTGGCGTCTGCCCAGTTCGCAGGGTCCTGTGAGCGGCCACCGGACACGCAACCCCGCACCGCACGACCACCCTAGACCCCGCCAGCAAGAGGACAGCATCCCGCAGGTGAGATCCCGCGACGGGGCGGCTCACGGTGGCGGAGTTCTAGAACTCCGTAACAGA